>JALDXK010000031.1:0-20185 GCA_032155105.1 Acidobacteriota bacterium | reverse complement strand
CGGGCGGCTAGCTCAGCTGGGAGAGCGCAGCGTTCGCAACGCTGAGGTCGGGAGTTCGATCCTCCTGCCGTCCACCAACCTTCGCTCAGGCTCCATGCGAAGGTTGTCCACCATAGCTCGCTGGATTGTGCGCGAGCGTAGGTGGACCTTCACCCGACGGGAACCTGAGCTTCGGTTGTCAGGCCCTGTCCTACCGCGCTGAACGAGCTTCGGATGGCAGGCCAAAATCCACCGAAGCTTATCCTCCCCCACAACCAGACGAGCCTGGCGCCAGTCGAATTTAGTTAGTATGGGAACAATGAAACTGCTGTCTATCTCGGCGGTAGTCTTTCTCTACGTCGCAGCCGCGTCGGCGCAGGGCGACGCCGCGGCGCTCGCCGCGAAGGTGCAGCAGCGTTACAACACCATCAAGGACTTCCAGGGCGACTTCGTCCAGACCTACGAGGGCGGCGTGCTCCGGACCAAGACCACCGAGCGCGGCACGATGGCCATCAAGCGCCCCGGCCGCATTCGATTCGTCTACACGAAACCAGAGCGGAAGGAATTCGTCTCGGACGGCGTGCGGCTCTACACGCACCTCGTCGCCGACAAGCAGGTGATCGTCAGCCCGGCACCCACTGCCGACGATGGCGATGTGCCGGCGATGTTCCTGGCGGGCAAGTCGGATCTCGCCCGTGACTACACGCCGAGCTTCACAGCATTGCCCGGAGCTGCACCGGGTCTCTTGACCCTGAAACTGGTGCCGAAGAAGGCCGATTCCGAGTTCGAATCGCTCGGCATCGGCGTGGATCCGAACTCCTTCCAGATCCAGTTCCTGTCTGCGGTGGACAGGCAGGGTGGCCGTTCTTCCTTCACCTTCAGTAACCTGAAGGAAAATCGAGGCTTGGCCGATAAGGATTTCGAGTTTCGCGTTCCTCGTGGCGTGGATGTGGTGACCCAAGGTGCCCGTACCCAATAGCCTCCTCCCCTTCGCCCGCGTCGCCGCCGCGGCGGCAATGGTGGCGGCGCTCGCCTCGTGCGCCACTTCGGGCGCGATTGACAGGGCGCTCGACGCCGAGATGTCGCAGAACTACGACGTCGCCGTCGCCGAGTTCAATAAGGTGCTCCGCGAGGATCCCAACAACCGCGCCGCACGCCAGGGCCTCGAGCGCGCCAAGCTGCGCGCCTCGCAGGATCACTTCACCCGCGCGCGGCGCCTCAGCGCCACCGGCAAGCTCGAAGAGGCGCTGGTTGAGTACCAGCTTGCCGCCGAGCTCAATCCCGGCAACGTGGACATCGAGCAAGAACTGCAGGCCACGCGCGCGCAGCTGCGCGCCAAGGTCGCCATCCGCGAGGACGGCAAGACGCGTCTGCAGTCGCTGATCGAGCAGAGCCTTGCCGCACCGCTGCCCGGCGCCGCCCTGCCTGAGGATGCGCTGCTTCCGGAGTCGGTGGTATTCCGCGACGCGAATGCCCGCGACGTCTACTCGGCGATCGGCAAGTTCACCGATATCAGCGTCGTGTTCGATCCGGCGTTTCGCGATCAGCCGCTGTCGATCGACCTGCGCAAGAAGACGCTGGCCGAGGCGCTCGATATGCTGTCGAAGTCGACGCGCAATTTCTGGCGCACCACGGGCGACCGTGAAATCGTCGTCGTCCCCGACACCGCCGCGAAGCGGCGCGAGTACGAGGAAGAGGTCTACCGCACGTTCTACCTGAGTAACGCCGACCTCAAGGAGACGATCGATATCCTGCGCATCGTCGTCGACGCGCGCCGGATCGCCGCCCTGACCGGCACCAATGCCATCACCATTCGCGACACCCCGGAGCGCATCAACGCGGCCGGCAAGATCATTTCGGCGATCGACAAGGCGCGGCCCGAAGTCATCATCGACGTCGAGCTACTCGAGGTGAATCGCACGCACCTGCACGAATTCGGGCTGCAGATTGCGTCGCCGTCGGCGAGCGGATCGCCGACCGGCATCAACGGCCAGGCAGACGTGAACCGCGAGGGCCTCACGCTGCGCGACCTCACCAACCTGACGCAGGCCGACGTGCTGCTCACGAATCTGCCGGCACTGTATTACCGGCTCCTCAAGAACGACGGCGCCACCCGCATCCTCGCCAACCCGCAATTACGGACCATGGAAGGCATGCCGGCCCAGGCCCGGTTCGGCGAGCGCGTGCCGGTGCCGGTGACGACCTTCGCGCCGATCGCGGCCGGCGGCGTGCAGACGCAGCCGATCACCTCTTTCAATTACGAGCCGATTGGCGTGAACATCGACATCACGCCGCGCATGCATCACGACGACGCGGTGTCGCTCGCGTTGAAGGTGGAGTTGAGCAGCATTTCTGGTACCGGCTTCGGCGGCTTGCCGACGTTCGGCAGCCGATCAATCAGCACGGTGATTCGCCTGAAAGACGGCGAGACGAACATGCTGGCGGGGCTGATCCGTGACGAGGAACGGAAGTCGTTCGCGACCATTCCGGGCCTTGGGGATATCCCGGTCATCGGCAAGCTGTTCGGCTATACGCACAACGAGACGACCGAAACCGACATCATCCTGACGCTGACGCCGCGCATCGTCCGGGTGCTGAACCTGAATGCCGGGGACCTCGAACCGTTCCGGGTGCCGCGCGACACGGGTTTGCCCGGCGGCGTGGAAGTGGCTCCCCCGCTGCCGATTCCGCTGCCCTTGCCGCCGCCGAAGCCGCCTGGCGCCGACGAGATGCCCGCGGCCACGCCCAGCCTGGCGCCCGCGTTTCCGATTCCGCCTGGCCCCGCGACGCCGGTCAAGCCGCCGGTGAAGCCGCCGGTGAAGCCGCCGCAGTAGCAATCAGCAATCAGTAGTTGGCAGTTGGCAATCATCAGCGGCTCAGATTTTCGACACTGACGCGCCCAGGTTCTGCAGCCGCTCCACGACGCGGCTGTATCCCCGTTCCACAGTTTCGAGCGGTTCGACGCGGCTTTGACCGTCGGCGATCAACGCGGCCGCGATCAGTGCCATTCCCGATCGGATGTCGCGGCTGTCGAGCGACTTCCCACGCAACCGGCGAGGTCCAGTCACGATGATACGGTGCGGATCGCACAAGAAGAGATCCGCGCCCATGCCGCTCATCTGCTCGAGCGCGAACAATCGCAACTCGTACATCCAGTCGTGCACGAGCGTGGCGCCTTCGGCCTGCGTGGCCAGCACCGTCACGAGACTCACGAGATCGCTTGGGAACCCGGGCCACAGGCCGGTCGTGATCCGCCCCGCGCCAACGAGTTTCTTGACCTCGACGCGGAACACGTCGTTGTCCTGCACGCATTTGACGCCCATTTTGGAGAGCACCGAGGCGACCACTTCCATGTCGATCGGGCGGGTGCCGCCGACGTCGATGTGCCCACCGGTGATCGCCCCAACGACTGCCCAACTGCCGGCCTCGATGTAATCGCCGTAGAGCGTCTTCTCGGCTCCGCGCGGCTTGGCGAGACCCTCGACGCGGATGGTGTGCGAGCCCTCGCCCGTGATGCCGACGCCCATGCCGCGCAGGAACTCGCACAACTCCACGACATGCGGCTCGCAGGCGGCATGACGGATTTCGGACATGCCAGCCGCGGCGGCGGCGGCGAGTAGCGCCGTTTCGGTGCCGGTCACCGATGCTTCATCCAGGTAGAGCGAGGCGGGCTTGAGCCCGTTGCTGACTTCCAGTCGATGGCCGGAGCCTTGAAGCTGCACCGCGCCCATGGCGGTGAGCGCTTCGAGATGGGTCTTGATGCTGCGGCGCGCGGGAAAATCGCCCCCGGGCGGCGCAACGATCGCGCGGCCACGCCGCGCCAGCAGTGGACCGAGCAGCAGCACCGATCCGCGCAACCGCCCCACCAGCGCGCTGTCGGGCTCGTCCTTGGTGATTTTGCCGCACCGGATGCGCAGCGTGGTGCTGCCGATGCCCTCGACGTCGGCGCCAAGATCGAGCAGCAGCCGCGCCATCACCTCGACGTCGGCGATGCGAGGCATGTTGCGCAGCACGCACCATTCGTCGGTCAGCAGGCACGCCGCAATCAACGGCAGCGCGGCGTTCTTGTTGCCCTCGACGTCCACGCGGCCTTCGATTCGCCGCCCACCTTCGATCACCAGTGTCGACATATGCGCTTTCAGCAATCAGCTATCAGCAATCAGGTAGTCAGCAATCAGTAGTCAACAGTCAGCAATCAGCAGTCAGCAATCAGCTTTCAAAATCGCCGAGGTAGATGATCTCATTGCGCAGCGTGACGCCGAACTGATCTTTCACGGCGCTGCGACACCGTTCGATCAGCGCCTTGATATCTGCCGCTGACGCCGAACCGTCGTTGACGATGAAGTTGGCGTGGGTCGGCGACACGCGGGCGCCGCGACTGGCGACGCCCTTGAGACCGGCGCGATCCACCAGCGCCCCCGCCGACGGCGGCATGCCGTCGGGCACCCGGTCGCGAACCGGATCGGGGTTCATGAAAATGCACCCGGCGCTGGGCGACTCGAGCGGCTGGGTCCGCTTCCTGAAGGCGAGCGACTCGCGGGCCACCGCCCGCAGCGCGGCGGGATCGGCGCCGGGCGTGACGCGAAACGCGGCCCAGAGCACCACCTCGCCGGTCCGCTTCAACCGGCTGTAGTCGTAGCCGAACTCCATGCGGTCGGCGGGCGCCTGCAGTAACGTGCCATCGGGCTTCGCCAGCCGCACGCTTTCAACGAGATCACCGATGTTCGTGCTCTTCCAGTGCGCGTTGCCATAGATGGCGCCGCCAACCGTGCCCGGCGTACCGGCCCAGGCTTCAAGCCCCGCGTAACCGTGATTGATCGTCCACCGCACCAGGCCGTTGATGGTGAGGGCGGCATCGACGCGGACCAGCCGATCGCCCACCGGCGTGACGTGGCCGGCTTTGGGCCGGAGCACCAAGCCCCGGATCCCCGAATCCGCGATGAGCACGTTCGATCCACCGCCAAGCACCGTGACCTTTACGCCGCCGGCGTGGGCGATCTTGATCGCATCGATCATCTCTGCCTCGGCGTGCGTCTCCACGAAAAGCTCCGCTGGTCCTCCGACCTTGAACGTTGTCATCGGCGCCAGAGGAACGTCGCGGCGCACGCGGTCGGCGCCGAATCGCCGTTCCAGAGTTTCTGCGATGCTGGTCACGAGGCATCCTTCAGGTCCGCGTAGCGCAGCAACTGACGCTCGCGGGCGATCAAGGCGGCGATGGCCTCCCGCGGCGTGCACCAGACGAATTCGATGAAGTCGCCGGGCGCCAGTTGTCCGGCAAGTGGCAGATCTGCCGTAATCACGTGACCGATTTTCGGATATCCGCCCGCTGTCTGCCGATCGGCCATCAACAAGATGGGTTCGCCGGCCGCCGGAACCTGGATGGCGCCGATGCCAACAGGCTCCGAGATCAACTCCCCGTCGCGCACGCGCGCCAGTGGCGGTCCCTGGAGGCGGTAGCCCATGCGGTTTGAGCGCGGCGAAATCCGGAAGCTCACGCCGGCCATCGCGCGCAACGCCTCCGGCGTGAACCAGTGATCCTGCGGGCCGGGCACCACGCGCAGGAGCGCGCGGCCCTTAGTGGGCAGGGTCAGGCCCGCCGCCTTGCGAAGCGGCCGCAGTGGCACGCCCGCGGCAATCGGCACGCGATCGCCGGCCACGAGCGCGCGTCCCTCGTGCCCGCCCATGCGACTCACGAGGTGCGTGGCCCGGCTGCCGAGCACGGCCGCGGTCTGGACGCCGCCGGCAACGGCAAGATACGCGCGCGCGCCCTGCTGGATGCGGCCGAACTTGACGCGAGCGCCCGCGCGGACGCCGAACGTGGCGCCGATCGGCACCGTGCGATCATCACAGGTCACTTCGAATTGCGCGCCGCTGATCGCCAGCGTAGTGTCCGTCTCGACGATGAATTCCGGGCCGATCAGCGTGATCTCGATCGCGGCGGCAGAAGGATCGTTTCCCACCAGTTGATTCGCAAGCCGGTGCGAGAACGCGTCCATGGGGCCTGCGACCGGCACCCCTGAGGCCTGGTGTCCATGGCGGCCAAGGTCCTGCACGGTGGTCAGCAGGCCCGGCTTGACGATCGTCAACACACTCGTCGTCATGGGTGTGAGGCGGCAACGAATCGCACCAGGTCGCCCGCTGCCAGCAAACTTGGACGCTCACGGCCGGCGTCGAACATGACGGTGGTGGTGCGGCCGATCAGCTGCCAGCCGCCTGGACTGTCGACGGGATACACGCCGGTCTGCCCGCCGGCGATGCCCACCGATCCGGCCGGCACGCGCTCGCGCGGCACGCGATGGCGCGGCGCGGCGATCGACGGATCGACGCGGCCCATGTAGGCGAACCCCGGCACGAATCCGAGCATGTAGACGCGGTAGGTCGCCCGCGCATGATGCGCGATCACGTCTGCTTCCGAACAGCCCGCGAATTCGGCCACCGACTTCAGATCGGGACCGCCGACGCCGCCGTAGTGCACGGGAATCTCGATCACGTCGCGCTGGCCGGGTCCGTGCACGGCCGCGATGGCATTGCCATCGATTTCGATCGCATGCTCGAGCGCGGCGAGATCGGTCTGGGTCGGATCGAAGTGCACCCCGACGGTGCAATACCCGGGCGCCACGTCACGCACGCCGCGCGACGCTCGCGAGCGGATCCTCGCGGCCAGCTGGATCGCCTGCTCGTTGACCACCGCATCAATAGTCGGTTCGAGCTCGACCAGCAGCATCGAGTCCCCGCAGGCCCGGATCTTCATGATCGCAACGCTGCCATCAACTTGCCGTGAATGCCGCCAAATCCGCCGTTCGACATGATGATGATCACGTCCCCGTCACGCGCTTCAGCGGCGAGGGTCGCCACGATCGCGTCGACGGACGGCAGGTGCCGGCCACGCACGTTCTGCGTCGCAAGGTCGTCGACCAGCTGCTGCTCGGAGAGGCGTTCATGCTCCGGCAGGTTCGACCTGAACACGGATGCGAGCACCACTTCGTCGGCGCCGGCAAACGCGCGCGCGAACTCATCCTGGAACAGGCGCCGGCACGACGAAGCGGAACGCGGCTCGAACACCGCCCACACGCGCTGTCCCGGCGCGGCGCGGCGCACGGCACGAAGCGTTTCGTCGACCGCCGTCGGATGATGCGCGAAGTCGTCGTACACCGTCACGCCCCTCGCCTCTCCCACCACGTCGAGCCGCCGCTTGACGCCCTTGAAATCGGCGAGGGCCTTGCGCAGCGCGTCGATGTCGAGACCCACGTCGGCGCCCACGGCAATGGCCGCGAGCGCGTTCCTCACGTTGAACTCGCCGAGCAGGCCCATGGTGAACTCACCGAGGTCGCGATCACCGCGATGGACGCGGAACCGCGTGCCGCTGCGCACATGGATCTCGCTCGCCCGCCACTCCGCCTCAGGCGAGAGACCAAACGTCTGCACGCGGCTCTTCGCCATGCCGGCCAGGGCTGCGGCGTCTGGACTATCGACGCCGAGCAGCACCAGGCCGCTTTGCGGCACGAGGTTGACGAGACGGCGGAAGGCCAGCCGCACCTCGTCCAGGTTGGCGTAAATGTCGGCGTGATCGAACTCGATGTTGTTGATCACCGCGATGTCCGGCAGGTACTTCAGGAACTTGGCCGTCTTGTCGAAATAGGCGCTGTCGTACTCGTCGCCCTCGATGACGAACGCTGCCCCCGTGCCGATGCGGTAGCTCGCGCCGTCGTTCCCGAAGTTGCGGGCAATGCCGCCTACCAGCACCGTGGGATCGGCGCCGGCCGCGGTCAGCAACCACCCCGTCAGCGATGTCGTCGTGGTCTTGCCGTGCGTGCCGGCGATGACGATCGACTGCGCATCCCACAACCATTGATCGCGGATGGTCTCGGGCAGCGAGGCATAGCGCAGCCCGGCGTCGAGTACCGCTTCGAGCTCGGCGTTGCCGCGTGAGATCGCGTTCCCCACAACGACGAGATCGATCGGCGCCTGCACGTGCTCGGGCTTGTAGCCAGACAGCACGGTGATGCGTTCGGCGGCGAGAAAGTCGCTCATCGGCGGATACACATGTTCGTCCGACCCGCTCACCTCGTGGCCACGGTGCTTGAGCATGGCCGCCAGGGTCGCCATGGCCGTGCCGCAGACGCCGATCAAATGAATGCGCGCCACGTTATTCCACCGCCGATTCGAGAATACGAAGACACGGCGATGGACTGGCCGTGACTTCCGCCCTGACGCCAAACGGCAGCGTCCACGTCGGGCCGCTGGTGTGCCCCGACGGGAAATTGAACAGCACCGGGACACGGAACTCCGCCGTGAACTCGCGCAGCACGTCGCGAATGCCCGGGTCGCCACCCGGCTCGTCGCAGCCCGGAAATTCGCCGAAGACAATCGCCGAGACGTTCGCGAAGATGCGGGCCTGCGCAGCCTGGGTGAGCAGGCGATGAATGCGGTACGGGCGTTCGCCGATGTCCTCGAGAAAGAGGATCGAGCCCGGGGGCGGATGATATGCCCACGGTGTGCCCATCAAGGCCATCAACTGCGTCAGCGTACCGCCCACCAGCACGCCGTTCGCCTGGCCGTCGTGCAGCGACTCGAGCTGCGGCGGCCGAAAATCACCGGCGGGTTCCGCCTGCATGAGCACCTTGCGGAACGAGGCCTCGTCGTACGCGACCGGCCCTCTCGATATTCGGCGATCGATCATTGGACCGTGGATCGCGGTGAGGTTATGCGTCACGTAGAACGCGAGCAGGGCCGTAATGTCGCTGTACCCGATCAGCGGCTTTCGAGCGTCGACCATCAACCCCGGCTCGAGCAACGGCAGGAGCTGCGCGCTTCCATATCCCCCGCGCACGGCAATCAATGCCGCGATGTCCGGATCGCACCACGCCTGCCGAATCGCGGCGGCGCGGTTCTCTGCTGAACCCGCGACGAAGCGTTCCTTGTGAAAGAGCGACTGGTCGTAGACGGCCTGCAGGCCCAGGCGCGACAGCTCGGTGACGCCCGCCTCGATCTCCTCCGGTGGGAATGAGCTGGCCGGCGCCACCAGCGCCACGCGGTCTCCCGGCTTCAGCCGCCGCAGGCGAACCCGTCGACTGTGCTCAGGGCTGGTCACAAATATGCCGCCATTTCGGCAGCGACCAATTGATGCTCCTCCCGGCCGAGCACAGCGGGCAGCGTCTTGAGGCGGGCCGACAGGCCCGGCCGATCGCGCGCCAGGAACCGCTGCTTGGCGCGCTTGAGCCGCATCACCGCATCATCAAGCCGGGCCGCGGGAATCACGCCGGACTCCGCGGCCTTCACGAGCGCCTCGAGGGTGCGCGCCTGCAGGTCGACGTTTCCCTGGCAGACGAGCACCGCGTCGCAGCCGGCGCGAATGGCGTCGACGGCGGCATCCGGCACCGCGTACTGCGCGCTCACCGCCTTCATCTCGAGGTCGTCGCTGAGGATCACGCCGTCGAACTTCAATTCCTCGCGCAGCAACTTCTGCACGATGTCGGGCGACAGCGTGGCCGGCCGCTTCTCGTCGATCGACGGCACCAGCACGTGCGCGGTCATGATGAACGCCACCTGCTCCGCCACGGCGGCGCGAAACGGCTCGAACTCGACGGCACGCAGCCGATCCGGCGGGTGGTCCACCAGCGGCAGCTCGAAATGCGAGTCCGTGCTGGTGTCGCCATGGCCGGGGAAATGCTTGCCGCATGCGGCGAGGCCGGCGCCCTGCACACCCCGAATGATCACCCGTCCGAGCCGGGCCACGTCCTCGGCCGTCTCGGCGAACGCGCGATCGCCAATGACAGGGTTCTTCGGATTGGTGTGGATATCGAGCACCGGCGTGTAATCGAGCGTGATGCCGACGGCGAGGAGCTCCTCCGCCAGGGCCTTCGCGAACCGGAGGGCCAGTGCATCGGCCTCGTTGCCGGCGCGTCCGAGCGTGGCCATCGGCGGCCATTTCGTGAACGGCGCCTTGAGGCGCGCCACGCGGCCGCCTTCCTGGTCGACGCTCACCCACGCCGGCATGACGCGGCCCAGCCCTTCGCATTCCGCCGAAAGCTCGGCGACCTGCTCGGGGGCCTCGATGTTGCGGCTGAACAGGATCACGCCACCCAGATCGAATTCCTTTGCCAGTGACCGCAGCTCCACGGGAATGGTCATCGCGGGCATGCTGCCGATCAGGAGCTGTCCAAGGTCGCGTCGCGTCGCAAGTGGCATGTGCTTCGAGAATTATAATTGCGTCGTGCGAATCTCGGCGTCCGCTCCCACACGAATCGATCTGGCTGGTGGCACGATCGACATCTGGCCCCTCTATCTCTTTCACGCCGGCGCACAGACGCTGAACGCGGCCATCAGCCTGCGGGCCCGCGCCTGGGTCGAGACGCGGCCCGATGAGCGCGTCGAGCTAGTGTCGGAGGACACCGATCGTCAGGAGAACCTGGCGTTCGATCAGCTCTGTCGCGACCAGACGCTGCCGCTCCTGGCACGCCTGGCCCATCGCTTCCGCGCGCGTGGCATCCGCCTGACGACGCGAGGCGAGTCGCCCGCCGGCGCCGGCATCGCGGGGTCGTCGGCGATGAACGTGGCCATTTGCGGCGCGCTGGCCAGGTTCACGGGCGCCACGCACGACGCGGAAGATCTGCTCGACATCGCCAAGGACGTCGAGGCGCAGGTGATCAACGTGCCCACCGGCCTCCAGGATTATCGCCCCGCCATGTATGGCGGCATCGCTGCCCTGGAATTGAATGCGGGCAAGCCGGTCCGGGTGCCGCTCGACGTCGACCCGCAGGAGCTCGAGCGCCGCGTGGTGCTGTGCTACACGGGTGAGCCGCGAAACTCCGGCACCAATAACTGGGACATCACCAAGCGCCACATCGACGGCGATCCGCACATCTTCGACTGCTTCGAGCGCATCCGCGACACGGCTGCGGAGATGCGCGAGGCGCTGGCGCGCGGTGATTGGGACGCCACGGCGGCGTGCCTTGCCACCGAATGGGACAACCGCAAGCGGCTGGCGCCAGGGGTCACGACCTCGGCGATCGAGACCCTGATCGCGCGCGCCTCGGCGGCCGGCGCCAAGGCCGCGAAAGTCTGCGGCGCGGGCGGAGGCGGCTGCATGTTTTGCCTCGTCTCGCCCGAAGATGTGCCCGCCGTGCGCGAAGCGCTCGCCGATGGCGGCGCCCAGTTGCTCGATTTCCGCGTCGAAACCAACGGCCTCGTCGTCACGCACGAATGAGCGCGCACCTCGCCTCGCCGCTCGACAACCGCGCCGTGGCGCGGACGCTGTCGGATATCGCCGATCTGCTCGAGCTCAGAGGCGACAACCCGTTCAAGATTCGCGCCTATCGCAACGCCGCCGACATCGTGGGCCACGCCGCCGAGCAGGTGGCAGGCCTCGACGAAGCCGGGCTGCGGGCGTGGAACGGCATCGGTAAGGATCTCGCCGGGCGCATTCGAGAGATCGCACTGACGGGTGATTGCGCGATCCGCCAGGAGCTCCTCGCCGAGTTCCCGGCGACGCTGCTCGACGTGATGCGCCTGCAGGGCGTGGGACCCAAGACCGTCGCGGTGCTCTACCGGGAAATGCGCATCGCGAGCCTCGACGACCTGGCGGCCGCCGCGAAGGCCGGGCGGATCCGCTCGCTCAAAGGCATGGGCGCCAAGAAGGAACAGCTCATCCTGCAGGCGATCGAGGAGCGTCAGCGCCATGCCGGACGCCACATCCTCGCGCGGGCGGCCGAGACGGCCGACGGCATCGTCGCGTACCTGAAACTCCTCGCCCCCAAGGCCGACGTCGTTACCGTCGGCAGCGTCAGGCGTGGTACTGAGACCTGCGGCGACCTCGACATCCTCGCCTCGGGCGCCGAGCCCACACTCGCCGACGCCTTCGTCCAGTATCCCGGCGTGGAACGCGTGCTAGGACACGGCGGCGGCAAGGCCAGCGTGCTGCTGCGCGGCGGCTTCCAGGCGGATCTCCGCATCGTAAACACCGATCAACGTGGCGCGGCGATGCAGTATTTCACCGGCTCCAAGGCACACAACATCGTGCTGCGCGACCGGGCGCTCGCACGCGGCTGGAAGCTGAACGAGTACGGCCTGTTCGACAGCGAGGATCGGGCGATCGCCGGCGCCACCGAGGAGGAGATCTACAAGGCGCTGGGCATGGCCTATGTGCCACCCGAACTGCGCGAGCACCGCGGAGAGATCGAGGCCGCCCTGGAGGACCGCCTGCCCCGCCTGATTCAGGCGTCGGACCTGCGCGGCGACGTGCACATGCACACCACCGAGTCGGACGGACGCGAGACGCTGGAAACCATGGTGGCGGCGGCGGAAGCCAGGGGCCTCGACTTCATCGCCATTACCGATCACACGCAGTCGCTGGCCATGGCCAACGGCCTGGATGAAGCGCGCACCATGGCCCACGCCGAAAGGATCCGGAAGTATTCACGGGGGCTGAAGGGCTTCACGGTGCTGGCGGGCGCCGAAGTCGACATCCTCTCCGACGGCCGCCTCGATCTGGACGACGACTGCCTCGCCTCGCTCGACATCGTGGTCGCCTCGCTGCATTCGCAGCTGCAGCAGGACGAGGCTGAAACCACGCGGCGAGTGATCCGCGCCATCGAGCATCCGTCGGTGGACATCATCGGCCACCCGACCGCCCGCTGGCTGCTGCGCCGCGAAGGCGCCAGGTTTACCCTCGAGAAGGTCATCGACGCGGCGCTGGCCAACGGCGTGGCGCTCGAGATCAATTCGCAGCCGCACCGGCTCGACCTCTGCGACAGCCATGCGCGTCTTGCGCGCGACCGGGGCGCCAAGCTCGCGATCAATTCCGACGCGCACGAAATCCCGGCGCTGGGCTACACACGCTGGGGTATCCTGACCGCGCGCCGCGCCTGGCTGACGAAGGAGGACGTGATCAACACCCGTCCGCTGAAGTCGTTCAAGGCGGGCCTGCGCAGGAACCGGTAAATGGACCCGATCGCCGAGATCAAGAAAATTTATTACCAGGCCACGAAGGCCACGATCCAGAAGGACCTCGAGCGGGCGATCGATCTCCTGAAGACGCTCCCGTCGGAGGAGGAGCGGCAACGGGTGGCGGTATACATGGATGGCCTCTCACAGATGCGATCGGAATGGTCGCAGGCCGCGCGCGGCGGGGTGTCTAGCCGCCCCCCTTCAGGGCCGCGACCATCCGTTTCCGGGCGGCCAGGCGAAGCGCCTCGGGGACGTTCCGGTCGCTCGCAATCTTCTTCACGTCGCTCTCGGTGAGGCGCTGCATCAGGTTCATGGACAGCGCCACCGGTGTCTTCGAATTCTTCACGAGGCTCAACACCACCGCGTAGTTCTTCGTCCAGGCGCGGGTCATGGCGATGGTGCGCAGGATGTCCTCGGACACGTTGCCCATCTTCGCAAACGACTCCACCTCGGCGTCGTTGACTTTCGGGCAGCTCAACACCGCCGACGCCACCAGCCGATTGGGATCACGGATCAGAATGGACCGCATCTCGCGGGTGCCCTTGGTGGCGTACTTCATCTTCTCGGGCACGGTCATCGTCGCCAGGCGTTCCTGGAACGTCTGTGCTTTCTGTTCCTCGCCACCCACGAGTCCGAACTCTTCTTCGAGGGTTTTCGTGGCCAACAGCGGCTCTTCGAAATCTGGCGCAGGCGTGTTCGAGGGTTGCACGCCGCGGGCGATGAAGAACTCGCGCAATTCCGTGGGCACGTCGGACCTGGCAATGAAATTGGCGACGAGCTCGGATGGCAATTCCTGGAGGGTCTGTTCGGCGGTGGCCCGGACCTCCGCGTCGCCGTCGGTGCTCAGCAGCATCAAGAGCCCGAGCTGCTCCATGGGTCGCGGCGCAAGCGCGCCCTGCGCCGCCATGAGGCGCACGTCGCGCGCAACTTCACCGCGCCGGAAGAAATCCAGCAGCGGGGTTCGAAGTCCGGCTTCCATCAGTTGTTGTAGCGGACCAGGAAATCCTGATAATCGTCGCGGCCGATTCTAGCAGAGAGCACGTCGCCGGGTTCGCCGAGCATGCGCCCGGCCTGACCGTTGATGCTGAACTGCACGGCGGTAGCATTATCGCCGAGCAGGATCAGCTCGTCGCCCAGCTCGATGGGCACCGTCTCTCCGGGCGTCATGATGCGGCTGAGGATCTCGCTGCCGTCGGCGACGACGCGCAACTGGCAGCGCGCGGAAATGGTGAGCGTGACCACGACAGGCCGCGGCCGGGTGAGCGGCGCCTCGAGTAATCCCGCGACCGGCACGATCTCGGGGCGCATCGGCTCGGCGGCGCGCTGCTCGTCGATGCGCTGCTCGATCGCCGAGGGCGGAATCACGGCCACGGGCGGCCGGCCAGTGGGCAGCGCGAAATACAACACACCGGCGGCCATCGGCAGGATCGCGCTCACAAAGGCGAGTGCGCGCTGAAAGGATGATGTCCGTGCCGCTTCGACAACGACCGCGGCGCCCGGCGATGGCAGATCGTCGGGATGCAGCGTGGTGAATTCCGCGAGCAGTTGATCGGGATTGAGTCCGACCTCACGCGCCACCGCGCGCACGATCGAACGGCGATAGATGCCATCGGGCAGTTCCGCGATGCGATCGGATTCGAGTTGCTCGATCGCGCGGACGGACAGTTTCGTCGCCTCGGCGAGTTGCCGGAGCGACAAGCCCTTTGCTTCGCGGGCCTGGCGGATACGCGCGGCTGGATCGAGCGTGCGATGGCCAGCCACCACGTCACCGTTTAGACGTTGGTTGTTTGCCAGAACTGCCTATCTTTCAAGGGGGCACGGTTATTCTTAGGGATCTCGCCGTGCTGAGTCAAAGGCAAAACGCAGTTCCTTGACTCGATTCTGCATGAACTGCGAGGGCCCCTGCCCTACCGTTGGGATGAAGGCGCCAACCGCGGCCACACCGGCGGCACCGGTTGCCGCGACCTTCGGCATAGAGGCGACGTCGAGTCCGCCGATGCCGAGAACGGGAGTACCGCGAGCCGCGTCCACCACCTTCTCCAACCCCTTCCACTCAAGGTAATCGGTCGCGCGTTTCGAGACTGTAGGCAGTACGGTGCCCGCGACGAGGAAATCGGCCGATCGCCGTGCAGCGGCGGTAAGTGGCGTGTGCACCGAGCACCCGATGAGGAAGCCCGCAGGCGTCAACCGTCGTACTTGCTCGGGCGAGAACGAGGCCTCCTTGAGGTGAACGCCCGCGGCGTTTGCCGCGAGCGCCACATCGAGCCGGTCATTCACCAAAACCTTCGTTATCGTCGCGCGGCATTTGATGGCAATCGACCGAACGAGCGCAGACAGCTCGGCCGTTTCGAGGTCCGGTTCCCGGATCTGCACGAAGTCGACGCCCGCCTCCACCGCCGCCTCGACCTGCGCGTGCAGCGCCTCGATCCACGCCGATGGCGGTGCGCCGATGGCAGCGCCCAGCCGGCGCCGATCGGTCACCAGGCAAATCGTCATTGCTGATTGCTGATTTCGGATTGCCGATTTATTTGTTGCAAGTCGGATGGCGGAGCTGACTCGGATGGCGGCCGCGGCGAGGCGAACATGTCGGCCAGCTCAGCCAGCGCCGCCCAGACGTTGACCAGCCCCAGCCCCGACACCGCGCCGCGCGTGTAGTTGCTCGTCAGCAACGTGCTCAGCGCCGACGACCACTGCACGAAGTAGTTCCGCTCCCAGAATGCCGACCACGGGATCAGCACCAGCAGCAAGCCCGTTTCGAGCAGGAGGGCGACGAACAGGAGCCGCCTGAACAGGACCTAGCCTCGAGCCTGGACTTTAGACAGCCGTTCAATCTGGCCGGCAACGTCGCGGTAACCGCCGGATTCCGATTCGAGTTCGACGAACACCGCCAGCGCGCGCGACTGCTCCCCGACCGACTCGAGCGTATGGGCCAGGTCGTACAACAGCGCGCGGCCGGCATCGGGTGTCGGCGCCGGCGCTTCGGCGGCCCGCTCGAGCCACTCGATGGCGCGATTGGATTCCTTGCGTTCGAGGTAGAGCCGCCCCAGCATCGAGGCGGCATCAAACCGCTGCCGTGGCGAACGGGCTGCCGCCTCGAGGGCTTTGATGGAGTCTTCGGGCATGCCCATCTCGTGATACGTGAGGGCCAGCCGGTATTGTTCGGCTGCGGCCTCCTCGGACGATTGCCGGCCCGACTCATCGCGAATGCCGCGGAACACCTGGTCCAGCGACCGCGGCGGTGGCGGCACAAGCGGCAGCGGCTTGGCGGCCTCCGCCAACGGCGCCGACAACGCCTCGGTGAGATCGATTTCGACGCCTGACTCGGGTGCAACAGGGGCGTCGGGTGCAACCGGCGCGACGTCGAACGACACACCCTCGTTGAGATCCATCTTCTCGGTCGCGAGGAATGGACTTTCGCCGCTCAGCCGATCGGCGATGATCGCGTCGGGATCGCCTTCGCCCAGCATCACCAGCGCGCGGCGGAAGCGATCGATGTTGGCTTTGTTCCACGGCTCGCGGGCTACCAGGTCTTCGCTGATGATGCGCGCCTCGAGCGCGCGCCCACCGGCCAGGTAGGCTTCGGCCAACTGCGCCTGCGCCTCGTACATCGTCGACTCGAGACCGCCGTCGACGCAGATTTCGACGAGACGCATCAACGCCACCAGGTGCGAGGGCACCCGCGCCGTGAATTCGTTGAGCGCCACCGCCGCGGCGGCATAGTCGTTCACCGCGAGCGCCGTGTCGGCGACGGCTTCGATTGGATGGTAGCCGGCTTCCGGATTGGTTTCGGCGAGCCGGCAGCCAAGCACCACCGCGGCCTGCGCCTGGTTGGCGTCGAGCCGCATCGCCTGCAACACCGCCGTCTTGCCTTCGGCCAGCCGATTGCCGCGCAGTTCGATCTCGGCGATGGTCATCCACAACTGCGGATTGGCGCCGGCGATTTCGGGCGAGAGGAACGACGTGGCCTTGTTGAGGTCGCCCTTGGCGACATAGGCGAGGGCCAGGTTCGCCTTGATCTCGATGTTCGTCGGATCGAGCTCGGCCACTTCCGCCAGCACCTCGAGCGCCGCGTCGGCCTGCCCCGCCTTCTCGAGCGCTTCACCGACTTGCCTCAGTTCATCGAGTCCCTTGGCGAACGGTCGGGCGGCAAGAGGATCACCGCTGAGGTAGGCCGAAAACAGGCGGCCGCGGATCTGATCGTCCGCCTGGTTGAGCTCGAAGGCAGCCCGCAGCGGCACCAGCGCCTCGGCGTACTTTTCCTTCTTCTCGAGCCTGGTCGCAACGTCCTTGAACTCGCGCAGTGCCGTCGCCGTGTCGCCACTGTCGGCGGCCATCTGCGCCGCGCGCATTCGCGAGTCGTAATCCTCGGGGTCAAGCGTCCCGAGGCGGATGGCGATCTCGGTGGCGCCCTTCTTGTCGCCGCGCGCCTTGCGCCGCTCGGAGACCTGCGTGAACGCTTCCTTGGCGTCGGCCAGCTTGCCCTGCTTGGCCGACATGTCGCCGGACTGCAGCAGCGCGTACTCGTCGTCTGGCTTGATCTTGAGGATCTTCTTGTAGAGCGCGGCGGCCTTCGGATAGAAGCCCTCTTCGGCGAGGTGATCGGCGATCCGCGTGTACTGCTGGACGCCCTTCTCGATCTGGCGCGCGCGCACGTACAGGTCGCCAAGGGAATTGGCGCTGTTCCAGTCGCGCGGCTGCGCTTCGACGATCTTGACGTATTCGGCGATCGCCGCGTCAACACGCCCCTGCTTAATGGCTTTTTCCGCGTTTTTCAGCGCGGATTCACGATCGAACGGCGGCACAGGTGATGCTCTCAGACAATGTTATCAAACAGGGTTGCCGGCCTGAACGTACGACGATGCTGCGCCGAATAGCCAAAGCGTGCAACAGCCGCGAGGTGATCGGCGGTTGCATAGCCCTTATGTCGGTCGTATCCGTATCGGGGGTCAGCGGCGTGGAGCGCTTGCATCAATCGATCCCGAGTGACTTTGGCCACGATTGAGGCGGCGGCAATGGCAGACGAGCGACGATCGCCGCCGATCACGCCGCGTTGCGCCATTGGCAATGACGGAATTCGAAAGGCATCTACCAAAACTGCATCTGGCAGCGGCTCCAGCGCAAGCACCGCGCGCCGCATCGCTTGCAGCGTGGCCTGGTGGATGTTGATGCGATCGATCTCATCGCGGTCAACGGAAATGACCGACCATGAGACACACTTCCGACAAATTTCGTCGTGGAGACGTTCGCGCTGAAGTTCGGTGCAGGACTTCGAATCGGCGAGGCCGTCGATGCGGCGATCGGGATGCAGAATCACGGCGCCGGCCATCACGGGCCCGGCCAGGCAGCCGCGGCCCACTTCGTCTACGCCGGCCACCGCCACGAACCCGTAGCGGTGGAGGGCGTTTTCGATGTTCCTGCGCGCGGAGACCTTAGGCACCGGTACGCACCGTACGCACTGTACGCACAGACCGGCGAGCTTACGAGGTTTTCTTGACTTCCTTCATGCGAGCCGCCTTACCCTTGAGCTCGCGCAGGAAATACAGCTTGGCGCGGCGAACCTTCGCCGAGCGCACGATCTCGACCTTCGAGATCGTCGGCGAGTGCAAGGGGAAGATACGCTCGACGCCCTGGCTGAACGACACCTTGCGCACCGTAAAGGTCGCCCGGTTGCCGCCACGGCGGAGGCCGATCACCACGCCCTCGAAGATCTGGATGCGTTCCTTGTCGCCTTCCTTGACCCGCACGTGCACCTTGACCGTATCACCGGCCTTGATGCGCGGCCGGTCGGTCAATTGCGCCTTCTCCACCAACTCCATCGCAGTCATGACTTGCTCCTTTTCAACCACTCTCGTTCGTCCGCATCGAGATCCGCGGTGGCCAGCAAATCGGGCCGCCGCTCCTGCGTGCGTTGCAACGCCGTCTCGCGCCGCCATCGGCGAATCTCGGCATGATGCCCCGACAGCAACACCTCGGGGACCGGTCGACCCTCGTACTGCGCGGGCCTCGTGTAGTGCGGGTAATCGAGCAACCCGCGCGTAAACGAATCCGCCTCCACCGACTGATCGTCGCCCACCACGCCGGGCACCAGCCGCGCGACCGCATCGACGACCGCGAGCGCCGGCACTTCCCCGCCCGACAACACGTAGTCGCCGATCGAAATCTCTTCGCTCGCAAGCGCCTCGCGCACGCGCTCGTCGATCCCTTCATACCGTCCGCACAGCAGCACGATGTGGCCCGTCGCGGCCAGCCGTTTCGCGCCCTGCTGCGTGAACCGTTCGCCCGCCGGCGACATCAGGATCACCGCGCCCGGCGTTCCCCGCCGCTCGCGAATCCCGGCCAGCGCCGCGAAAAATGGCTCGGGCTTCATCACCATGCCCGGCCCGCCGCCAAACGGCACGTCGTCGACGACGTGATGCTTGTCGGTGGTGAAGTCGCGGAGGTTGTGGACGACGATGTCCAGCAGTCCCGCGGTCCTGGCGCGCCCCACGACGCCTTCCGCCAGTCCGGCTTCCACCATCCGCGGGAAGATCGTCACCACGTCGATCTTCACTTAACTCTTTGCCTCGCTCCGTTTCGGCGCTCGCCACTCCCCGTTGAGCTCGAGCAACCCCTCCGGCGGTCGCACCGTGATGCGCCTGGCGGCGAGGTCGATCGTGCAAATCTCGTCGGCGAGGGGAATCAGCACCTCGTTGCGCTGGCTTCGCACCACCAGCCGCGTGTTGCCCCGCTCGCCCTCCACCGCGGTGACCTCGCCGATCGGGTCGCCGTTGTCGGCCACCACCGCGCAGCCGATCAGATCGCGATGGAAGTACTCGCCTTCCTCCAGCAGCTCGCTATCGCCTTCATCTTCGGCGATCCGCAGCTCGCGTCCGGCGAGAAGCTCCGCATCGTCCATCGACGTGACGCCCGTGAACAGGATCACCGGCCGCCCCTGATGCATCCGCATCGACGCCACTTCCAGCGTGCCTGGGCTGCCGTCCTTGCCCTGCGACATCAGCTGCGCGCCGACCCGAAACCGCTCCTCGGGGAAGTCGGTCTCGGGATTGACGATCACTTCACCCTTGTTGCCGTGCGTCCGGGCGATGACGCCAACCAAGATCGCGTCGTCCCAGTCGCTCATGATCAGCAATCAGCATTCGGCAATCAGCAATTGCCAGTCAGCTTCGTCCCGATTGATCCCGTATATCAAGGCTCACGCGGCGATCGTCGCCTTCGGCGGCGCAGGACAGCAGCGTGCGCAGTGCCGCCGCGGTGCGGCCTT
>JALDXK010000030.1:0-20342 GCA_032155105.1 Acidobacteriota bacterium | reverse complement strand
CGCGGCGGGCGCGTCGCCGCGGAGATCCGACACGAGGCTCGGCGCCGACGCCTTGAGCGCGGGCAGCAGGCCCGCGAGGATGCCGGTCGCAGCAGCGACCAGGATCGAAAACGCCAGGACGCGCGCGTCGATTCGTAAATCGAACGCCACATCCACCGGCAAGGGCAACGGCATCGTCTGCAGCGACTGCACCAGCGCCCAGGCGAGGGTGATCGCCGCAACGGCACCGAGCGTGCCGAGCAGGGCGCCTTCCACGAGCAATTGCTGGATCAACCGGCCGCGGCTGGCGCCGATCGCGAGCCGAAGGCTGATCTCACGCCGCCGCGCCGACGCGCGCGCGAGCAGCATGCCGGCCACGTTCGCGCAGGCGATCAGGAGGACGAGGCCGACGATCGCCATGAGCCCGGCAGCGCCGATCGACAACACGCCGCCGGCCTGCGGCACGAGCAGTCGCACGTCCTCCGTCGGCACGGCCGCCATGCGGCGATCCTTGTTGGTTGGCACGTGCGCCGCTGCCAGTTGCTGTCCGAGCAGCGCGACGTTGGCGTCCGCTTGCTGCGCAGTGACACCCGGCTTCAGCCGGCCCTTGATGAACATCCATCGCGTGCCGCGGCGATCAAGGGCGGTCGTTCCGGTCGGGGACGGCACCGAATCGGTGAGGCCGGCCGGCTCGACTTCTTCGACGTGCGCCACGGGCAGCCACAGTTCCGGCGTCAACAGCGGCACGACGCCGCTGAACGAGGCCGGCGCGACACCAGCGATCTCATACGGAAGTCCGCGCAGGGTGATCGACGTGCCGACGATCGCCGGATTGCCGCCAAACTCGCGCTGCCACATCCGGTGCGACAACACGACCACGCGCGCGGCACCGGGCTCGTCGTCCGCGGGCACCAGCATCCGGCCGAGGAAGGGCTGCACGCCGAGCATGCCGAAGTGGTTGCTCGTGACGACCTGCCCCAGCACGATGCGCGATCGGTCGCCGAGGCTGAGCGGCGCCATCATCGGGCTGTAGCCGATCATGTCGCTGAAGACGGTGTTCTGTGATTTGAGATCGAGGAAATCCAGGTAGGAGCTGGTCGCGTACTCGTCGCCGTCGCCGCCGGTCGTGAAGACATCGACCAGCGTCTCGGGTGCCGTGACGGGCAGCGGCCTGAACAGGAGCGAGTCGACCAGCGAAAACATCGCCGTGTT
Source organism: Acidobacteriota bacterium (assembly GCA_032155105.1). Lineage (GTDB taxonomy): Bacteria > Acidobacteriota > Vicinamibacteria > Vicinamibacterales > UBA2999 > 12-FULL-67-14b. The sequence goes on along the minus strand of JALDXK010000030.1, from coordinate 19,151 downwards.
CACGCCCACCCCGAGGCCAAGCGACAGGATCGCCACGGCCGAGAACCCGGGGCTGCGTCCCATCCACCGCAACGCGTAGCGAACGTCCTTGAGCAGGGCTTCGACCATACCGGATTCTACGAACCGCGCCGGCCGAAGTTCGATTCCTTCCGGGCTCAGCCAAGCGCCTTGGCGCTGCGCGCTCGGCTTAACATGGTCACGTCTTCCGGTAACGTCGCCCCGCGGCGCCCGAGACCCATCCCGAGATGCTGCGCGGCAAGGCGCCGTTCAGCCACACCAGGAAACGGTAGATCCAGCCGTTGACCACGACCGGACGGCCGTGCATCACCGCGGCGTAGCCTTCGCGCGCCACGGTCGGCGCGTCGAGCCACAACAGGCCGGGCACCTTGTTCATCTTGTCGCGCGTACCGAGGACGTCGTGGAATTCGCTGTACGTGAATCCCGGGCACACCGCGGTGACGTTCACGCCTTGGTGCCTGTTTTCAGCCGCGAGCGCCTCGGAGAAGCGGATCACGAAGGCCTTCGACGCACCATACAACGTGTGCCCTGCCGGCGCCGGCACCATGCCGGCCACCGAGGCGATGTTGATGATCCGCCCCCAGCCGCGTTCGACCATCCCGGGCAACAGGCGATACGTGAGATCGAGCACCGCCGTGACCATCACCTGCATGAAGCGCGAGTGGTCGGGCCAGGCCACGTTGACGTAAGTGCCCGGCACGCCATAGCCGGCGTTGTTGACGAGCAGGTCGATGGTCAGCGCGCGCTGCTGCAACGCGGCGACAATGCGCGCCGAGGCGTCGGGCTCCCCGAGGTCGGCGCCGATGGTGTGCGTCTCGATGCCGTGACGTTGCCGCAACGACGACGCCAGCTCGTCTAGCCGATCACGCCGCCGCGCCGTGAGCACCACCGCATAGCCCTTCTGTGCGAGCAACTCTGCGAAGGCTTTACCGATGCCGGAGGACGCACCGGTCACGAGCGCGGTCTTTCCCCGTCCCTCAGCCATTTGTGGGTATCATTGATCACCCTGCCGTTGGAGGAACGTCTGATGCGTCACCTGCGCCTGCTCGTCGTGCTGATTGGAACCACCGCGCTCACCGCGTGCCTCAACATCACCACGCTGGTGAAAGTGAAACCCGATGGCAGCGGCACCGTCGAGCAAACCACGCTGGTGAATACCACCGCGCTCAAGGCGATCGCGCCGGGCGCCGAGAAACAGGTCGGCGGCGGCGGCCAGATCAACAAGGCCGATCTCGAAGCCACCGCGGCGCGCATGGGCAAGGGCGTGAAGCTCGTTTCCGCCGAGCCGATGAAAGGCGACAACGGCTTCGAAGGCACCAAGGCGATCTACGCGTTCGACGACATCAACCAGATTCAGATCAGCCAGGATCCCAACATCAGCGGCAGCACCACCGGCCGCTTGTCGACCGAACCGACCTCCGACGATCCGGTGAAGTTCAAGCTGACGCGCGGCGCCGGCACGTCAACGCTGACCATCAACTACATCGACAAGCCGTCGGGAACGCGGGCGGTCAACCCTGCCGGGGGCGGCGACACGCCGGACCTGAGCAACCCGATGATCATGAACATGCTCAAGACGATGTTCCAGGGCTTCGAGGTCAACATCGGGCTGGAAGTCGTGGGATCGATCGTCAAGACCAACGCGGAGTACGTGAGCGGACCACGCATCACGCTGCTCGAACTGGACCTGGCGTCGGTGCTCGCCGACGAAGCGAAGTTCAAGGAGCTGCAGAGCAAGCTCGGTCCCGATGCGTCGTTGAGCGAGTTGAAGCCTTACCTGAAGGACATCAAGGGGATCAAGATCGACGGCCCCTCGATCTCCATCGAGTTCAGGTAAAACACAACAATCGACCTTCGGTCGATCCGATCACGATTCGTCCCGCGGCGAGAGCGGGTGACGCGCTGAGCGCGGCCCCCTCGTCGTGTTCCCACAGCACCTTCCCGCTCGCGAGATCCAGGCAGTAGAACCGGCCGTCGTTCGACCCGACGTAGACGCGGGTGCCGGCAATCGCCGGCGACGAGTCGATGCGCGCGCGCGTCATGTGCGTCCACCGCGCCGCGCCGGTCTTCGCATCGAGCGCGTGCACCATGCGATCGCGCCCGCCCAGCACCACCGTGCCGTCCACCACCGCGGCCGACGAGTAGAACGGGAACTTGCGATCGGGGTGCTCGTAGCGCCACAGCACTTTCCGCGAGCCCAGGTCGAGCGCCAGCACCTCGTTGTCGAAGGTGCCGAAGTAGGCGACGTTGTTGACGAGCGCCACCGAGGCGCCGGTGTAGGCGGTGGCCGACGTCGACAGGCGCTCCTTGCCGGTCTTGGCGTCCACCGCGTGGAACACTTCATCGCAGCCGGCGAAATGCGCAACGCCGTTCACGATCGACGGCGTGCCGTGCACGTAGTTCTCGGTCTTGTAGGCCCACACCTGCTTGCCGGTCGCGGCATCGAGGCCATAGAGATTGCCGTCGTACGATCCCATCAGGAGAATGTCGCCGACTACCACGGGCGACGACTTGATCTCCGACTGCGTCTTGAAGGTCCAAATCGGCTTGCCATCGGCGATGTTCACGGCGTGCACCACCCCGATCAGATCGCCGATGTAGACGCGTCCATTCGCCACCGTGGGCGTCGATTCGCCGATGGCCTCGCCGGCCTTGTAGCGCCAGCGCAGTTTTCCATCGGTGAGCCCGACGGCGATCAGCTCGCCGGTGGCGGTGCCGACGTACACCACGCCGTCGATAATGGCCGGCGATGAATCGAAGGCCTCACCGCCCTCCCACGCCCACGCCAGCTTCGGCGCCGGCGCAATCGTCGTCGAGGAAATCCCGGTGAGCGAGGGCGAGCCGCGAAACTGCGGCCAGGCATTCGCGGGGGCCGCGGGTACAGGCTTGCCCTGAAACGCCGCCGCTCGCGGCCCCGCCGCCAGCGCCGCACACGCGATGAGAAACTCACGACGATCGAACAATGGCGATTCCTGACTCTCGATTGCTGACTGCTGACTACTGATTGCTGATTGCTACTTCTTCAGCTGAGCGCCTTCCTGCAACGCGTAGAGCTGATTGCGATTCATGATGAACAACTTGCCGTTGGCCGGTACCGCCGTGGCGTAGACGGAGCTGCCCATGTTCTGCTCCGACACCAGCTTGAAGGCCTTGGCGTGCTCGATCACCGCAACGTCGCCGTCCTCGTCGCCGAGGTAGACCTTGTCGTTGATCAGCATCGGCGAGCCCCAGATGGCCGCGAACATGTCGTGCGTCCAGAATGGCTTGCCGGTCTTGGCGTCCACGCAGTGCAGGAAGCCGCTGAAGTCGGCGAGGTAGACCATGCCGTCCTTCACCGCCGCCGTAGAAATCGAGCGGCGGATCTTGTCGAAATGCCACAACATCCCGCTCTTGGTGATGTCGCCGCGCTTGGTGCCGTCGATCGCATAGGCGTGGCCGACGCCCTCGCCGTGCTCGGGGTCCTGGCCATTCGAGATGTAGACGACGTTGTCGACGATCACCGGCGTGCTGATCACCTCATTGCGGGTCTTGGGCCACACCGCGTCTTTCGGGTTGGTGTCGAACTCCCAGAGCTTCTTGCCGCTCTGCGCTTCGTAGCCGCGCACCCAGCCGTCGCCCTGCGCATGCACCACCTGCCGCACGCCGCCGATGTCGCCCACCGCCGGCGTCGACCACTGCCCGTGCAGGACATTCTCGCCCACCGAGTTGTCTTCCCAGCGCAGCTTGCCGCTCTCGATCTCGATCGCGATGATCGACGGCGCCTTCGGCGACGGCACGTTGACGTGGCTTTCGTCCTGGCCGTTGCCGGTGCTGCAGTACAGCAGGCCGCCGTCGGCCACCGGCGAACAGTTGGCGAGGTTGTGCGGGAACGCGCCCACCTCCTCCATCATGTCGAACGTCCAGATGATGTCGGGATCGGTCTTGCCGGTCAGCTTCTCGTCCTTCGTCGGGCCGTCGTTCTCGTTGTCGTGGAAACCCTCGAGATCGGCCGCGACGATGGTGCCGCGGTTGGTGGTGAAATAGGCGACGTTGCGGATGATCAGCGGCGAGCTGGCGATGCCCTGGAACGGCCAGTCGTTGGCGCGGCCCGAGGCGAGCTTTTCGAACGTCGCCTGCCACATGAACTCGCCCGTCTCTTCGCGGAACGCCATCAGCACGCCGCGATCGCCGCCCTGCTTCGGATCGCGCATCGCCTCGTTGTTGGTGCCCACCAGGACCACGCCACCGGCGACCGTGGGGTTGCCGTACGACTGCGAGCCGAGTTCGACGACCCACTTCACGTTCTTGCCGGTCTTGATGTCCCACGTCGTGGGCAGGCCGGTCATCGCCGACACCATGTTGCGGCTCGGCGTGCCGCCCCACATCGGCCAATCGTTGGCCGACACCGCGGCCGACGCCGCGGCGAACACCGCGGCACTTGCGAGAAGTCGTTTAAGCATGGTCTGTGTTTTCTGCGCCTGCTGTGGCGCTTTCTGCGCCCTCTGCGGCCGCCCCGCGCGTTCGGTGGCCCGCATCATTGGTTCCTGTAGATCTTCACGTTGTCGAAAAACACATCGGAGATGCCGTCGGCATAGATGCCGGGGCTGCCCATGAGGTGCGGAATCTTGTCGACCTTCTCGATCGTCCATGCCGCGGGCTCGGGCGCATCGGCCGGCCACACCTTGCCCCGCACGCGCGCGGCGCCCTTCTCGTGATCGACGCGCAGCTTCATGCGGTACCACTTGTCGGGATCCCACTTGAACTCGACGCGCGTCGTCATTTCGTCGGCGGCCTGCCACGGGTGCAGCTCGAGCTTCTGGCCATTGCCGAACAACACCAGGCCGTAGCGCTCGTTGATCAGCCCGACGTCGCCGCGTTGCCGCCGCTGTTCGCGGCCGCGCACGTCAGCCTCGATCGTGTGTCCGGTCATCGTCGGCAGCCCGACGAACAGCTTCGCCCTGCGGCCCACGGTCTCGTCGCGCGGGCGCACAAGCACGTTGCCGACGCCTTCGACGGTCCGCTGGAACACTTTGCCGGGCGCCCCCACCCACCACGCCGGCGGTCCCTCGCCTTTGACGTTCTCGAAGTCGTAGGTCCATGGCGGACCCTCGATCACCCGGACGCGCGCCTGGCCGGTCAACGTGCCGACGGTCGCCTTGACGAAGCCCGCCGTCGACCCGCTCTTGGCGGCGCTGTAGACGCCCTTCGCGTCCACGCTGCCGCTCAACTGGTCGACCGCCCAGGTCGCGGCCGGCTCCTCACGAATGAAGTTGCCTTTCGCATCGAACAACCGCGCCTTGAGCGTCACGGTGTCGCCCGGACGCAGCAGCGATTCATACGGAAAGACCTGCACAACGGCCGCTGCACCCGCTGCAGCCGCCGCACCCGTTGCACCCGTTGCACCCGTTGCACCCGTCGCACCCGCCTTGCGAGGAACCCGTTTCCCAATCGCATACATGGCATCCATCGACGTCACGTACACCCGGCCGTCGGCAACAATCGGTGACGCCACGATCACTTCAGGCGACTGCGCCGTGCCGAGCACGTCTTCGTCGAGCACTTCGACGCCGGTGGCGGACGGCCGCAGGATGTAGAACTTGCCGTTCTCGGTGCCGATATACAGCTTGCCGTCGGCCAGCACCGGCGAGCCTTTCTGCAGCGTGCCGAGCGTTTTCTCCCAGAGCTTCGCGCCGGTCTTCAGATCGAAGGCGCCGACAATGGCGCTGTTGTCCATTGTGTAGAGACGCTCGTGATCCATCACCGGCGAGGCGAAGGTCGGCAGGAAGCCCCGCGTGCGCCACTTGAACGCATCCGCGGCCAGCACGCCGCCCTTGGTGGCGTCGACGGCGGCGATGAGGCCCATTTCCGTCGTGTCGATGTTCTCTTCACCATGCGTGATGTAGGCGACGTTGTCGTGGAAAAGTGGGCTGTTGAGAATCGCGCGCTTGCTCACCTCGACCGACCAGATCTTCTCGCCGGTGTTCAGCTTGAGCGCGTGGTACACGCCGTCGGTGCCGCCGACGATGAGCGCGCGGGTACCGTCGATAGATACGACGATCGGCGTCGAGTAGTTGGTGTCGTAGTGACGTGCCTGCGGCGAGCTGATCCAGATCGTCTGCCCCGTCTTCTTGTCGAAGGCGAAGTAGCGGTTGCCGGGCCGGTTGAGATCGCCCCACGCGAGGATCAACGTGTTGAGGATGACCTTGTCGCCCTCGACGATCGGCGAGGTCGTGCGTCCGCCGTGCGTGGTCACCGCCCCGTATTCCTCGGTGAGCGGGCGATCCCACAACACTTTACCGTCCGGCGACACGCACACGAGCTGCGCGGCGACGGTGAACAGGTAGACGTTGCCCGTTTCGGGATCGACCGCCGGCGACGCCCACGAGGCGCGGTGCTGCGGCACGTCGCTGAGATAGAGGCTGAAGCGCCGCTCCCACACCACCTTGCCGGTTTCCGCGTCGATCGCGATCAGCCGTTCCTGCGTGCTGGCGGGATCGCCCGGCGTCGGCGAGTTGATGTAGATGCGATTGCCGAAGGCCACCGGCGCCGCGCGGCCGCCGATCGGAATCCGCCAGGCGAGGTTCTCGCCTTGCGGCGACCAGCGCGACGGCAGATTGGTTTCGGCCGACTGGCCGTTGCGCGACGGGCCGCGCCATTCGGGCCAGTCCGCGGCCGACGTCACGGCGATGGCGCCCGCCACGAGAACCGCGGCCAGCGCCGCGCGGCGCACAAGTGACTGAAAAATTGCGGGTTGCATGACTCGGTTACGTGATCCTTTCGAGAGCCGTTTACGACCCCGGCCAACGCCAAATGCTATATGTACCGGCCCTAAACCACACGGGCTGCCGCAGTTATGGACAACAGTGTCGTTATTGTCGTATATTGTCATATCGACTACCGGGCGATCCGGAGGCGGCCGATAAACGTCGTAAGCAAATATACTTACGGAACGTTTCCCTCCGGAAACAACTGTGGGTGCGTTGCATGGGCATTCGAATCAGCTCTCTTGCCTGGGGCCTTGTCCTCATGTCTGGCGTGGGTCTCACCGCGCAGACCGGGATCCGCCTTGTCCAGCCGTCGCGACCGGGTGTGACGTTTGCCGAGGCGTGGCGTCCAGCTACTGCCTCCAGCGACACGAAGATCATCGGGACGGTCATCGACATCCGCCAGGTGCCAGTGGCGTTCGCGCAGGTGCAGTTGCGCAACCTGCTCACCGGCCTGATCACCCAGTCGATTACCGCCAACGACAACGGCGAATATCAGTTCATCATCGACGAACCCAGCACCTACGTCGTCGAAATGACGGTGGTGGATGGCTACGTGGTCGCGCTCAGCAATGCCGGGTCGTTGGCCCGCTATGAGACGCTGCAGACGGTGATCCAGCTGCCGGGGCGTTGGGACACCGCTTCGCGCAGCATGAGCATTCCGCAAAACCCCGCGAACTTCCTCGGGATGAGCGCGCAGACGACCATGACCGCGGCGACGCTCAACATGGCCGTCGACCAGAACATCACGCCGCTGGACTCCGGCGAGCCGGTTTCACCGGTGGACCCGTAACCGCCGAGCGCAATGTCGAACGACGCCCCGCACCAGCCCACGCCGCCACCGGCGGCCGCGCCCCTCGCCCCCGCGATGGAGCCGCACCTGTTCGATCGGCTGTCGGTGCTCTACAAGTACCGCTGGGCCGCGATCCTGGTGTTCCTGCTCGTGGCCGGCTGGGTCATGATCGACAGCTACACCCGCATCCCGGTGTATCAGTCCACCGCGCGCGTGCTGATCGAGGATCCGAACAACGACATCGCGACGCCTTCCGAGATCACGCGCAACGTCACGCTCGCCGATCCCGACATCTACCTGCAGACGCAATTGCGCATCATGCGCGGCCGCGATCTGGCATCGCGCGTGGCCGCGAAGCTCGACATGCAGCGCGTGCCGGAGTTCAACGGCCAGGGGCCGAAGCCGACGCAGCTCGCCGTTGGCATCGCGCTGGTGAAGTACTACGCGATGTGGCCGTACCGGCTGATCACGTCGACGCAGCCCGACCCGCCGGCCCTGACCACCGCGCTCGATCCGGTGGCGCAATCCAGCTACCCCGACGCACTGTTGGCGCGTTTCGGCGTGGGCCAGGTGCGGGGCAGCCAGCTGGTGGATCTGACCTTCAGCGCCGCCGACCCCGAGTTCGCCGCGCGCGCCGCGAACATGTTTGCGGAGGAGTTCGTCGCGAATAACCTGTCGCTGAAAGTGTCGACGCTCGAGAAGAGCGCCGAGTGGCTGACCGGCGAGGTCGAGAAGCAGGGCAAGCTGGTGCAGCAGAGCGAGCTGGCGCTGGCGCAGTACAAGGAAAAGCAGGACGCCGGCGCGCTCGACAGCACCCAGAACATCGTGGTCGCCCGCCTGACGGCGTCGAACGACGCGGCGACGAAGGCGCGGATGGATCGGATCCAGAAGGAAGGCCTGTGGCGCCAGATCGAGGCCGCCGGACAGGACGTCAACACCATCAGCTCGGTGATTGCGAATCAGCAGATCCAGACCCTGCAGAGCAACCTCAACGCGCTGGAATCGGATCGCGCCCGCCTGGCGGAGCGCTACCGCGAGAGCCACCCGGACTACCAGAAAGTGGTGACGTCGATTGCCAGCACGCGGAGCCAGCTCGAGGCCGAAATCAAGAAGGCACGGCAGAACGCCAGGAACGAGTACGAGAACGCGCTGCAGCAGGAACGCGAGCTGCAGTCGCAGGTGAACCAGGCCAAGGTCGCGGCCACCGCGCTGGGCCGCAAGGGCGTCGATTACGCGGTGCTACTGCGCGAAGCCGAATCCAACCGCACCGTCTACAACCAGCTGCTGACGCGCGAAAAGGAATTGCGCGTGATCGCCAACAGCCGCACCAATAACGTGCGCGTCGTCGATCGCGCGGAGGTGCCGCGGGCGCCGTCCTCCCCGAATCATCGCCGCGACTGGCTGTACGCGGTTGCGCTCGGCGTCGCGATGGGCCTTGGTATCGCCTTCGGCATCGATTACCTGGACGACACCGTCAAGACGCCGGATGACATTACCCGCCGCCTGAAGCTGAAGTTCCTCGGCCTCGTGCCGATCGTGTCGGGCGATCGCCATCCGCTGATCTCGGGCCCGGTGCCCCACGACTTCGGCGAGGCCTACCGCTCGATTCGCACGTCGTTGGCGGCACAGCTGCCCGGCACCGGCTCGCGCGTGGTCGCCGTGGCAAGCTCGCAGCCGCTCGAGGGCAAGACCACCACCGCGGTCAACATCGCCATGGCGCTGGCCGTCGGCGGCGCCCGCGTACTGCTGATCGACGCCGATATGCGCCGCCCGAGCGTGCACAAGGCGCTGCGGATGTCGAACGACCGCGGCCTGTCGCAGCTGCTCGCCGGCCAGGCGCGCATGCGCGAGGTGGTGCAGCGCACGCACGATCCGAACCTGTTGACGATCACCGCCGGCCGCACGCCGGCCAACCCGTCGGAGCTGCTCGCCTCGGACCGCATGCGGGCGCTGCTCGCCGGCCTCGAGACCGGGCCCTTCGACTGGATCATCATCGACACGCCGCCGGTGCTGGCCGTGACCGACGCCGTCATCCTCGCGCCGCTGGTCGGCGCGGTGGCCTTTGTGATCGGCGCCGAGATGACGCGATGGCGCCTTGCCGAACGCGCCGTGGAAACGCTGCTGGGCAGCAACCCGCGCAACGTGCTCGCGGTGCTCAACAAGGTCAACTTCGGCCGCAACAAGTACTACTACTCGCGCTACTACGGGCACCAGTACAAGAACTACTACGCGGAATCACCAGCGGCCTGATCTGTGCAGCGCGCGCTGCTCCTGCTCCTCATCGTCCTCTCCTACCTGCTGTTCGCGGGCGGAAGGACATGGACCCTCGCGCCGCTTCTCGGCATCGCCGCGGCCGCGGCGATCGTGGCACCCGGCCGGACGTTCAACTTCCCCAAAGCGCATCGCACACTCGATCTGTCGCTGATTGCGATCCTCGTCGCCATTGGCATCCAGGTGATGCCGATGCCAACCGCGTTGGTGTCGGCGTTGTCACCCCACGCCGCGGACGTCAGGACCGTCATCCAGTTCACGGGGTTCGGGCCACGGGCGGCAGGGTGGACCACGCTGTCGGTGCATCCCGATGCGACGCTCGTCGCCCTCGCCACGGTGGCGTTGGGGGTCCTGGCTTTCTGGAGCGCGCGCGGCCTGTTTGGCGCCCGCGGGAACACGCGCTCGATGTGCCGGGCGCTCGCCTTCCTGGGCGCCGTCGCCGCGGTGGCGGCGATCATCCAGAGGGCCGTCGCGCCGCGCACCGTGCTGTTCGTCATCGAGCCGGAAGCGCGGAGTGCAAATCCGTTCGGCGCGTTCGTCAATCGCAATCATTTCGCGGCGTGGCTGTTGCTCGTGGCCGCGCCGGTGTGCGGCTATTGCATTGCGCGCTTGCGGATCCATCCAATGGTGCGCGGCCGGTGGCGGCAGACGATCGGGCAAGTGGCGAGCTCGGGCCTCCTTTACACGGCGCTCGCGGTGTTCCTGCAGATCGGAGGCCTGCTCATCACCCTCTCGAGATCCGCGCTCGCAGGACTCGGCGCTGCGGCAATGACGGGATGGTACCTTGGCCGATCGCGTGTGCACGTGGAGCGCACCAGCCTGCCGACCATGATGGGCTTCGCCGGCGTGGCCGTGCTGATGATCGTCTTGTTCGTCGACGTCGACGGCTGGGCCACACGCCTCGACCAGATCATGGAGTCGAGCGACATCCCGTTGAGCCGGCAGACAATCTGGAGTGAGTCGCTCACCATCGTCAAGGATTTCTGGCTGACCGGCAGCGGCGCAGGCACGTTTGCCGACAGCATGGCCCTGTACCAAAAGACGCGCGTGTGGGTCGGCTCGATGCAGCGGTGGGCATCCTTCAACAACGCGCATTCGCATTACATGCAGGTCGCGAGCGAGGGCGGATTGCTCGTCGGCATCCCTGTACTGCTGGCGCTCTTCGCCGCCGCCACGCTGGGGCTCCGTGCCGTCCGAGCCGATAAAGGGGAAATGTTCTGGGTGCGCGTGGGCGCTGCCGCCGGCCTGACCGGCCTGGCCGTGCAAAGCGTGTGGGAAGTGGCGCTGATCATGCCGGCCAATGCGGTGCTCGCCGGCGTGGTTGGCGGGTTGATGCTCTATCGGCGCGAGCGGTATTTCGACGACTCGCCGCAGCCTGAACCTGAACCGCTCCCGCCGCGCCCGACCCCCGCGAGAGTTCGTTGACCCCATGCTAATCGTCGGACTCAACGCCTATCACGGAGATGTGGCGGCCGCGGTGCTCCGTGACGGGCACCTCGTGGCCGCGCTCGAGGAAGAACGCTTCTGCCGCATCAAGCACGTCGGCGGTTTTCCGGCCCGGGCCATCGAGACCGCGCTCGGCATGGCGGGCGCCACGCCCGCCGACGTCGACGTGTGGGCAATTGCGCGCGGGCGGCGCGTGCACTTGTGGCGCAAGGCGATGTTCGCGGTGACGCATCGGCCCGGCGGCTCGTTGATCTCGCAATATCGCAACAGCGCAGGCAAGAATCGCAACATCCCCGAGGTGATCGCCGCGACGTTCGGGCTGCGCGTGCAGGACGTGGAATCCTGTTCGCAATACATCGAGCATCATCCTGCGCACCTCGCCAGCGCGTTTTTCGCGAGTGGCATGAACGAAGCGGCGTGCTGTGCCATCGATGGGTTTGGCGACTTCGTCAGCGTATCGGTCGCGCATGGCCGCGGCGGCGCGATGGATGTCGTCGATCGCACGTATTTCCCCCATTCGCTCGGACTGCTCTACCTGGCGATCACGCAGCATCTCGGCTTCAAGAAATTCGGCGACGAGTACAAGGTGATGGGCCTGGCACCGTACGGCACGCCGGCACATACCGAACCGATCCAATCACTGGTGAGGCTGGAACCGGGCGGCGCGTTCTCGCTCGATCTCGATTGCTTCCGCCATTGGACCGGCGAGATCTCGATGACGTGGGATTCAGGTGAACCCACCGTACCCGACATCTACACCAATCGCCTCATCGAACGCCTCGGCCCGGCGCGAACACCCGATGAACCGATCGGCAAGCGGCACGAAGACATCGCCGCCTCGGTGCAGCGGGTCTTCGAGCAAGCGGCCTTCCACGTGTTGCGCGGCGTGCACGCGCGTCTTCCCCTGGAGACGCTCTGCCTCGCCGGCGGGTGCGCGATGAACAGCGTGGCCAACGGCAAGATCCGCCAGCACACGCCGTTTCGCGACGTTTTCATCCAGCCCGCGGCCGGCGACAACGGCACCGCGCTCGGCGCCGCACTGTTGGCGTGGCACGGCAGCGGGCAGCGCCCGGCAGGCGAGCGCATGCGGCATTCCTATTGGGGCACGGAGTACGACGCGCAAGCGATCGCCACCGTGATTCGCGACAGCGGAGTCGTAGACCAGGGGCGGTGCACGTGGCAGACGATTGACGAGGAGGCGGCGCTGTGCCGCGAGACGGCGTCCCGGATTGCCGCCGGCCACGTGATCGGGTGGTATCAGGGTCGCATGGAGTGGGGCGCCCGTGCGCTCGGCAATCGCAGCATCCTCGCCGACCCGCGGCGCCGCGACATGCGCGACATCATCAACCAGAAGATCAAGTTCCGCGAGCGCTTCCGGCCGTTTGCTCCATCGGTGCTGGCCGAAGCCATCGACGAGTACTTCGTCGGCGCCGTACACGATCCGTTCATGATCCAGGTGTATCCGGTGCGTCCCGAAAAGCGGGACACGATCCCGGCCGTGACCCACGTCGACGGCTCGGGCCGCCTGCAGTCGGTGAGCCGCGACAGCAACGCGCGCTACTGGGCACTGATCGATGCGTTTCGCGAGCAGACGGGTGTGCCGGTGCTGTTGAACACGTCGTTCAACGAGAACGAACCCATCGTCGAGCGTCCCGAGCAGGCGCTCGACTGCTTTCTGCGCACCGACATGGACCTGCTCGTGATGGGTCCGCACCTGCTGAGCAAGCCGCGATGACCGGGTCCGCGGGCGCGCCGTTGCGCGTCTGTTATTTCAATCGTTCGTATTGGCCGGATACCGGGGCCACCGGGCAACTGTTGACGGAGCTCGCCGAAGACCTTGTCTCCACGCACGGCTTCGAGGTCACCGTCGTCACCGGCTATCCGCTCGCTGCCCAGGGCCACGCCCTGTCCGCGTCGGAAGATCGCAATGGTGTCCGCATCGTGCGGGCGAGGGGCACCACCCTTTCACCGCGTTCGTTTACGGGCCGGGCCACAAATTACGTCACCTATTTCCTGTCGGCGTTGTGGATCGCCATGCGGTTGCCTCGGCAGGATGTGACGGTGGCGCTGACCGATCCGCCGATTATCGGCCTCGCGGCGCTGGCTGCCCGGCCGCGCCGCGGCATGGTGTTCTTCTGCCAGGATATTTTTCCGGAGGTCGCCGGCCTCCTCGAGGATTTCCGCAGTCCGCTCGTCAACAGCCTGCTCGATCGATTGAACCGGTTCATGCTGCGGCGCGCCGCCCGGGTCGTGGCGCTCGGCGACACCATGGCGTCGCGATTGATCCACGGCAAGGGCGCCGATCCCGCCAGGATGACAGTGATCCACAACTGGGCCGACACCTCGGCGATCGTGCCGTCGCCGAAGGACAACCCGTTTGCCCGCGCGCATGGGCTCCACGATCGCTTCGTCGTGCTGCATGCCGGCAACATCGGGTTGTCGCAGAATCTCGACATGGTGCTCGACGCGGCCGCGTCGTTGCGCGCAAAGCGCGACATCCTGTTCCTGTTCATCGGCGATGGCAACCGTCGGCCGGCGCTCGAAAGCGCGGCGAAGACGCGCGGCCTCGACAACGTCCGCTTCCTGCCCTTTCAGCCGCGCGACCAGCTGCGGTGGACCTACGCTTCGAGCGACGTTTGCCTGGTGTCGTTGAAGCCCGGCCTGGCTGGCTACATCGTGCCGAGCAAGGTGTACCCGATCCTGGCGGCGGGCCGCCCCTATGTCGCAGCGGTCGAATCCATGAGCGAAGTCGCGGCCATGACGGAGCGGCATCGTTGTGGCGTGGTGGTGGCGGCCGGCGATGCCGCGGCGCTGGCGTCGGCAATCGCGAGGCTGGCCGATGCGCCCCAGGAACGGGACGCGATGGGCGGCAGGGCGCGCGTGGCTGCCGAGTTGTTCGCTCGCGAGCGGCAGGTGGCCGCACATGCGCAGGTGATCGAAGAAGTGGCGGGCCACCCGTGAAGCGCCTGTTCGACATCCTCGTCTCCGCGGCGGGGCTGACGGTATTTGCGCCGGTGTCGCTGCTGATCGCGCTCGGGATCAAGCTCGAAGACGGCGGACCGGTGTTCTTCACCCAGGAGCGCGTCGGTCGAGGGTGCCGGGTGTTCATGGCCTACAAGTTCCGGTCGATGGTGGTCGATGCGGAGCGAGTCACCGGGGCGGTGCAGGCCACCGCCAACGATCCGCGCGTGACGCGGATGGGCCGCCTCCTGCGGGCGACCGCGTTCGACGAGCTGCCGCAACTGTGGAACATCCTGCGCGGCGATATGAGCGTGGTTGGTCCGCGCCCGCTGCGCCCGGGCGAAGCCGACACGACCGCCAATGGCGTGCAACTGCCGCTGAGCGCGATTCCCGGTTATGAAGCGCGCCATCGCGTGCGCCCCGGTCTCACCGGCATTGCGCAGGTGTATGCACCTCGCGATCTGCCGCGCACGGGAAAATTCCGCTACGACCTCCTCTACCAGCGCAGGGCCGGCTTCTGCCTCGACCTGCGTTTGATCCTGCAATCGTTCTGGATCACCGCGCGCGGACGCTGGGAAGATCGCGGCCCCAAGGTCTAGGCCACCGATTGGCGCCGATGGGCTCCGATGCGAACCTCGCTAGCCCTGTATAATCACTCGCACATGCTCGACGTGGCGATTGTCGGCGGCGGCCCTGGAGGCATGACTGCCGCGCGCGGCCTCGCGGACGGCGGCCGGTCGGTCACCGTTTTCGAGGAGCACCCCCAGATCGGCATGCCTGTGCATTGCACGGGCGTGCTCGCGGAAGACGTGATCGGCGCGATGAACCTGCCTGCCGAGGCGGTGCTCAATCCCCTGTCGACGGTGCGCTTCGTGGCCCCGGCGGGTCACTCCTTCGACTACACCACGACGACCACCGAAGCGGTGGTGATCGATCGCGCGGTCTTCGACGCGGCGCTCGGCCGTCGCGCGGAGGTGGCCGGCGCGTCGGTGCTGCGCGGCCGCAGGGTCACCGCGATCGACGTGCTCGAGAACTGTGCCCAACTCACGTTCGCCGACGGCGAGACGATCTGCGCGCGCGCGGTCATTCTCGCCTGCGGCGCCAACTACGCCTTTCAGAAGCGCCTCGGTCTCGGCCTGCCGTCGACGTTCCTGCAATCGGCACAACTCGAGCTGCCGGTTGAGCGTCCCGGCGACGTCGAGATCCATTTCGGATCGGAGATCGCCCCCAAAGGTTTCGCGTGGGCCGTGCCGGTACGGCGGTCCTCCGGCACGTTCGCGCGCATCGGGGTGATGGCGGAAGCCGACCCGGCGGAATATTTCTCGCGAATGATCGAGCGGGTGCGCGATCGCTGGGGCGTGGCGGTGCCTGACGCGGCGCTGCCGCGGCGGCGCATGCTGCCGCTCGGCAGCGTGAAGCGGACGTATGCGGAACGGGTGCTGGCGGTCGGCGACGCGGCGGGACTGGTGAAGCCGACGACCGGAGGCGGGATCTACTACAGCGTGGTCAGCGGCGAGATTGCGGCGGAGGTGCTGGGCTCGCGGCTGGCGGTGGGCGATCTATCGGCGGCGGCGATGCGCGAGTACGAAGAGCGCTGGCGGGCGCGCTTTCAGCAGGAGTTCACCGCGCAGCTGGCGTTGCGCTTCGTCGCGCAGCGGATGCGCGATACCGACATCGACGCGTTGTTCCACCTGGCGCTCACCGACGGCATCCTGCCGCTGGTGCGCAAGACGGCGCGGTTCAACCGCCATCGCGATTTCATTTTGGCGCTGCTCCGCCATCAGCCGGCCCGCCGGGCGCTGTTCGGGCGACTAGCCAGCTCGGCGTAGATAGCGTTCAATCAGGCTAAGCGACAGGATCGCTTCCGCTGTTGCCCGTTGGCAGGCGTAGAACGCACCGGGCCATCCATCCAATATGCCGCGTCGCACGATCAGGCAGTAAACGAAGACCAAGGGCGGCGCCACGACCACGAGCTTGCGTAGGCGATCGATCAGCGCCAGGGAGCCCGGCGCTGCATCGATCAGCTTGTCTGCCTCCAGGCCCATGTACAAGGCCTGGGACGCCAACCAGCGGCTCAGCGGCTTACGATCGTCATGGGCAATTCGTCCGCGAAGGGCGCGAACCCGGCCACCCACGCGCGCCCGCTGGCAATGCCCATCCTGTTCGACGTGCGTGACCGATCGGCGAAACAGCACGGTCACCGGCGGATACACACCCGACCGCAGGAGTTGTCCATTGATGCAGTAGTCGAACTGGGCTGTGAAACCCGACACCTCGGCAGGAGGATCGAACCGCGTGAGCTCGGCCACCAGATCGTCCGACAGAACGTAATCAGCATCCATCGCCAACACCCACTCGGTGGTGATTCCCGCGGACTCGAGACCGTAGTTCCATTGCGCGGCCAACGCGCTGAACGGATGAGTGACCACTCGGACGTTGGGATACCAGCTTGCGATTTCGCGCGTCCGGTCGGTGCTGCAACTGTCGAGCACGACAATCTCCTTGGCCCAAGCCAGACGAGATAGGGTCCTCGCGATATTGGGTTCTTCGTTGTAGGTGAGAATCAGCGCAGTAATCGCAGTCATGCGCCGGATCTCGCCTGCTCGTACATCGCTTCGACGCTCTTGGCGATGGCAGACCACTGGAATTCGCGCTCGATTAGTTCTCGTCCTCGGCGGCCCATCGCTTCCCGCGCTACATCGTCGACATTGAGTGCCGACATCGCGCTGCCAAGCACGGCCGGAGCCCCATCGGTGATGACCGCGACGCCACGGCCCTTGAGCAGGTCGCTGGCACCAACCTCCGGCGTCAGGACGACCGGCGTGCCGTGCGCGAGTGCCTCGAGGACCACGTTGCCAAAATTTTCCGAGTAGGACGGCACCACGACAAACGCCGCCCGCGACAACAATGACGACTTGCCGTTGCCATACACGGGACCGACGAACGTCACGCGATCGGCGATCCCCAGCCGCTCAGCCTGCGATTGCAGTTCGCCCGTGTACCCGTCTTCGTCGTTGCCGGCAACCACGAGACGGATCAACGGCGCGTGCGGCAATGCGGCGATCAGGCGATCGAGACCTTTCTTCCGGTGGATCCGCCCGATGAACAACGCGAACTTTCCCGTTTCGTTGGCAAGCTGTGGTGACTGGCCCTGGCCTGCGGGCGGCTGGCTATCGACACCGTTTGGGATCTCGTAGACCTGAGGCAATCGAAATCCGAACTTGGCCAGTTCCACGGCCTCGCGCGGACTGGTGACATGAACCGCCGACGCCTGCTCGAGAAAGTAGCGCTCGATAAATCCAATCAGCACAGACTTCGCGACCGCGCTTTGCTGCTCGATTAGCTTCTTCTCGAGCATGCCTCGGGGCGACATTACGTACGGCACGCCGGCGGCAAGCGCGCTCCGGGCCGCGGTCCACAGCGGCCAGAGGTAGATGGCATGGGTGTGCACTACGTCGTAGTCATCGACGTGCGCGCGCAGCCAGCGGCGCATCGCGGGCGCCCAGTACAAGCGCCTCAGGATGCGAGACTGGAAGTACCAGACCTTCACGCCGTCGATGTCGACCGCCGTTTCGTGCGCCACCGGTGAATCGCCACGCCCGTCCACGCTGGTGGTGTAGACGTGAACGTCGTGTCCGCGTGCGGCCAAAGCCTTGCAGAGGCCGTGGACCGAATGAATGGTGCCGCCGTATCGGACGGCGGGCAAGTACGACGCCGAGACGTGGAGGATCTTCACCGTACGGCGAGGACGCGCTCGCGCGTCAATCGAGTCGCCGCCCACCAGGCGACGAGTGCGTAGCTCATGAGCACGAGCTCGAGCATCGATCGCATGCCCGCCACCAGAATCATCACGGCGAGCCCGTAGACAATGGGGTTGATGTGAAATCGCTCGTCGGTGCGAAGCGTGTCCACGGTCTTGGCCAACCTGCCATGAAGCCACCCGCCGAAGATGACGGCGATCCAGCCAAAGCTCAGGTACCACTCACCGATGATCGAGGTAGAGAGACTGACTCCCTTCAAACCGACCTCGCTCGAGAGATCGAACCCCGGGTCGACCGGCTTGTTCGGCCAGAGCACTCGCGGAATAGGCCGCACCGCCGTGTACCACATCTGTTGAAAATTGACGTGCGGATGCTCGGCGGGCACGATTTCAATCACCTGCGCGAGTCTCAGGAAGTTGTCGTCGACATGCAGGTGGTCAAATTCGCTCTCGCCACGAAACGCGAACTCGGCATAACCGATGTTGCGAATGTTGAGCAGGAACTGCATCGCGGCCAGCAGGCCAATCACTGCACACATCGCAATCACCAGCCGGCGGACGTGAAGCACTGATTGCGATTGGATCCAGACGAGGATAGCCGCGCCAACCGTCACGCCAATGATGCGACGTCCACCGCCTTGTGACAGAAACGCGAGCATGATGCCCGACAAGATGACGGAGATCCAGACGGGGATGGCGAAACCACGGCGGGCGATCAGGAGGGCGGTCAGGCTCGGCAGCAGATATCCGAAATACTGCAGCTGTTCGAGGAAAGAACCCCAGCCGCCGAGTTGTCCTCGCGACCATGGGGCCCACCACCGATTCTCGCCGAGGTACGAAAACATCATGGCGATATCGAAATCAACGGCGTAGGCAAAATGGAACATCCCGAGCACGAAGCAGACAGGAATCAGACGGCCGACCGTCTTCGTATCCATCGGCTGCCTCGCAATGTCGCCCAGCCATTGGGGAATCGGCCATGGACGTCCGGCAACGCCGAGCCACATGGCCGCCGCCGACACGCCGATGGCCGTGAATGCGTCACGAATCGCCGGATCCGCGGCGTCGCTGAGGTCGTATGCACCCTGAATCAGGTCGAGCAGCAACCAGAACACGAAGCCCAAGGCGAGCAAGTTTTCCGCAAGCAGCAGCCGTGGCG
>JALDXK010000029.1:0-20661 GCA_032155105.1 Acidobacteriota bacterium | reverse complement strand
GCGCTATGGAGGGCAGGAAGGATTCCGAGCGCCGACACTTCCGCGTGCGCGCGCGCGATGGTCGCTTCCGGCGCGAGCCGGGCGAAGACGGCGCCCTCGGGACCGGTGTTGCGCAGCGTCTCGTCGTCACCGGACTGCAGGGGAACCCAGTACCGGAAGTTGAGCGGGAACTGGAAGCCGTCCGGCATGACGCCGACGACGGTGTACACGGCCTCGCCGAGCCGCAGCTCTCGTCCGATGACGTCGCGCGCGCCGCCGAAGCGCCGCTGCCAGACGTCGTGGCCGATGACGATGACGGGGGCGGCGCCTGGCACAGCGTCGGCGTCGACGATGACCCGGCCGATGAGCGGTGCCACCCTCGCGACCCGAAACCCGGCGGCCGAGATCTCGGCGACCGACGCGAGCTCGACGGATCCGTCGGCCGCGATCACGTTGCGCCGGATCGTCTGGAAGGCGCCGACGTCACCGACCGATTGCAAGCTGGCGCGCCAACGCTCGACATCCTGCCACGTCGTGTCACGCCGCCGGCCGGCCTCACGGTCCCACACCTGGATGGCGACAACCCGGTCGCCCTCGTCGAGCGGAAGCGGACTCCACATCAGGACGTCGAACGCGGTGAACACGACCGCGGCGATGCCAATCGCGACCGACATCGCCAGGCCACCGACCAGCGTCAACCCCCAATTGCGGACGAGCAGGCGGAGCGCCAGCCTGATATCGAGCCACGACGAACTGAGCCACGGCAGGCCGCGCTGCTCGCGCAACGCTTCGAGCGCCTGGATGCGGCCGCCGGCGGCGGCCCGGGCGAGTCGCGCGGCGTCGTGCGGTGCGTGGCCTTGCCGACGGAGCTCGTCTTCAGCGAGGGCGAGGTGTCCGGCAAGCTCGCGCTGCAGGTCATGATCGGTCCGACGGCCGCTGAGCGCGCCCCAGACGCGCCGTGTCCACTCCCGAAGCGAGGCAAGAACCACGGGGCGCGTCATGCTGGATCTTCGAAGAGCGTGTGCATGACGGACACCATCTGGTCCCACGCCTTCTTCTCGGCGGCGAGCCGGCGGCGTCCGGCGGCGGTGATGGCGTAGAAGCGCGCCTGGCGGTTGTTGTCGGTGACGCCCCACTCGGCTTTGATCAGGCCCTGCTGCTCCAGCCGCATCAGGCCCGGGTACAGCGTGCCCATGTTCAGCGTGAGCGCGCCCGACGAGGCCTGCGCGAGCCGGGCGCCGATGGCGTAGCCGTGCTGCGGGCCCAGCGCCGCGAGCGTCTGCAACACCATCAAGTCGAGCGTGCCGCGCAGAACTTCGGCCTTGGAGGGTTCTCTATTAGACATCCGAATGGATTGTGCCAGCTGTCCATCAGGAAGTCAAATGAAGAATACTGCGCTACGCCAGCTTCCCGTCGAGGGCCCATCATGCGGCGCCAAGGGCAAACCCTGTCAACGTCGCGCTTACATCCAACTGGAGCTGACGCGCCTAACGGTCTGCTCGCTCCCGATGTAGCAGGCAAATCCGAAAGCTGGCAGAATCCGGTGCGCCGACGAGCCGCACTCGGAAGAAAGCCAAATCGAAGCCACGTTCCCGCACGGCTCGCAGCTGAGAGGTCTGGGGACGCATCCCTGGAAACTCTCTACGGCAGACCGAGCTTCTGGCGAACAGCCGCGAAGCGCGGGTCGGCGCGTAGGCCGTCGAACGATGGCTCGACGCTGAGAAAAACCAGCCGCGGGCTTCGTTCCTCGCCGGCGCGCTCCAGCCACTCCAGTGCGCGACCGCGTTCCCCAAGTCCCGCATGGACGAGCGCCAATGCATACGGAGACACGTATTCGCGGGAGGACCGATTCGTCAGTTCCGTGATGACCTTGTGCGCATCCTGTGAGCGCCCGGCACGTGCGTAGACGTAGCCAAGATCCGCTAGCGCAGACGGCGTTGGCGCAGAACCGGGACCGTCGCGTTCGAGCTCGCGTACGGCTTGCTCGTGGGCGCCCCGCTGCGAATAGCCGAGGGCAAGACACGATCGTGCGCCGGAGTAAGCAGGATCGAGTTCAAGAGTCTTGCGACAGTGGGCGATCGCTTCGTCGAAACGCCGCGACCAGTACAGCCGATTACCGAACCCGGTATTGATCGATAGCGACAGCGGATCGAGCTCGATGGCACGGCGGCTCTCCGTTAGGGCCTCATCGTGCCGGCCCGTCGCGCTCAGGTACTGCGCGTACCAACCGTGGGCCGTTGCGTCCGCGGGATCGAGCGTGAGTGCCCGGTGAAATGCTGGTTCGGCATCGGCCAGCCGCCATTCGTGCATGGCAAGAAGCAACGCGCGGGCGGCGTGCGCTTCCGCAAGGTCATCGTCGATCGTGAGGGCGCGCGTCACCGCCTCGCGCATGCCCGCCAGCGCCTCCTGCGGAGGCATATGCCCGAAGTATGCGAGCGGGCCATAGGACTGTGCGATGCCCGCGTACGCGGCGGCATATCCTGGATCGTGTCGAACGGCCGTTTGAAAGTGCTCGATGGCTTTCCTGAGACCCTCCCCCGACCGCTGGTTCCAGAAGTAGCGGCCGCGCAGATAGGCCTCGTAGGCTTCGAAACTGGTGTTCCGCCGTTGCCCTCGGGTCAGTGTCAGACGGAGCTTGCTGACGATCGCCCGCGAGATTTCATCCTGGATGGCGAAGACGTCCTTGATGTCCCGATCGAACCGCTCGGTCCACAGGGTTACGTCGCCGGCGACCTGCACCAGCTGGGCGTTGATCCGCAGCCTCGAGCCCGCCCGCATGATCGAACCCTCGACGACGAAGTTCACTCCGAGCTGCGCGCCAACGTCTCGAAGGTTGCGAGGCTTGTTCTTGAAGGCGAACGACGATGTTCGCGATCGCACTTCCATCCCTTTGATCACAGCCAGGTTGCGGATGATTTCATCCGTCAGCCCGTCGGTGAAGTAGTCGCTGCCCGGCTCGGCGCTCAGGTTGTTCAAGGGCAGTACTGCGATGATGGGCCGCTCACCGGGGCGCACGCGTGCGGCACCCACAGGATTCACTCCAACGACACCAGCAAGCAGGGCGCCGGGCGTCCTCGACGATCCGGCCTGACGGCCAGCCACTTCCCAACCCACTCCTGCAACCAGAATCGAGGCGGCGGCCACGCCGGCTGCGTACGCCAGGGGTCCGAATCTCGTCTGCCCCTTCAGCGCTGCCAGGTCCGCGCCTAGCGCATCGGCACTTTCGTAGCGTCGCTCGGGGCCGGCCTCGATCGCACGCTCGATGACGCGGGCGAGCTTCGCGGGCACGTCGCTCCGCGCGGTTTGAATGGCGATCCGCTCGCCGACTTCCTGGGCCCGGCGAATCTCGCGCACGGTTCGTGCCCGCACTGGATACGAACCCGTGACGAGGTGATAGAGCAGGACGCCAAGACTGTAAATATCACTCCGAACCGTCGCTGGCTGCCCTTGCAACACTTCGGGTGCGAGGTACAGTGGCGTTCCGGTCAGGTCAGACGATGCGTCGTCGTCGAGCTCTCTGCCAGTACCAAAGTCCATGAGCACGATGCGCCCATCTTCGGCTCGCATCACGTTGTGCGCCTTGATGTCCCGATGGAGCAGCCCGGCACCGTGCACCGCCGATATCGCGCGACAGAGCTCGAGAGCGATGTCGACGACCTCGCTCGCGCTGACGTCCTTCCTCTGTTCGAGGATCTGCCCGAGTGTGTGGCCACGAACGAACTCCATCCAGAGGCCTATCTGGCCGCCAATCTGCTCCGCGCCGTAGATGATGACGACATTCGGATGTCGCACTTTGGCGAGCAGTCGCCCTTCGTGGATGATTGACGACGCTGCGCGATTCCCAGGAGCACGATCAGCCGACAGGAGCTTCAGCGCGACTTCGCGATCAAGTCGCGTATCCCAGGCCCGGTAGACCTCTCCGAACGCACCGTGGCCGATCCGTTCGACGAGCCGAAGATGACTCCACATCACCGACGCGTCCGCCACCGTCGCCTCCACGCGGGGCGGCGCGATCCAATCGAGGGTCGATGGACCAGGAGGGCGACTACTGCGATGGAGATCGGCGACTGCTGCCAGCACCTTTAGCTGTCCTACGAGCCGCTGCGCAGTTGCATCGGAGCGTGATTCTGCAGCCTCCCAGTCGATGGGGGAGCCGTCGAGGATCGCGTCGGCGAGATCGTCGATCAGCCGATCACTCGGCGCCACGCTTCATCTCCTCGGCCAGCCGGACAAGGGCCCGGTGCGCCGTCTTGCGCGCCGCGTCCGGTGTTGGTTTGCCCAGCACCTCGGCCAGCTCCTCGAAGCTGTAGCCCATCTCCACTCTGGCGATGATCGCTTCCCGCTCTTCCGCCTTCAGCCGCTGAAGCGCGCCCTCGTAGCGCTCCACGGCCTCCTGACCGATCGCCTGTTCAAGGGGTGAGTCGGCACTCTCGACTTCGATGCCGTCAAGATCGGTGACGTGCGGCTGCCGTCCTTCTCGCCGCAACTCGTTTCGGATGCGATTGAGCACGGCCTGTCGCAGGTACGCCTGCAGCGCACCGACATGGCGCGGCTCGAAGTGGTCGATCCTCTTGAACGTCTGGGCCAGGGTGTCCTGGACAAGATCATCCGTGTCGGCGAGATCGCGCGCCCACTTCGGCAACCGGCCGCGGGCCCATCGCTGAAGCGGTTTGAGATGTCGCGCGAAGAGGCGCTCGACCGCCTCCTGGTCGCCCGCACGCGCCCGCTCGAGCAGGTGAAAAGTTGATTCGGGGTCAGCTGAACGAGAGGTATCCGACGGGAGACGATCGCCGGCACCTTGGTTCAGGGACATAGGTTCGCCCGCCCTTCGAAACGACTCCATCCTACGCCGAACTGAGACCGAACGGCCGGCCACTCCCCCGCCGGTTGTCCGGATCGCCCGCCGTCGGTGTTTAGAGAGGTATGAGCCAGGAGGTTCTTGTGAAGCGCATCATGTTTGGCCTCGTCGCAGCATCATTGGTCGCCGCCGCATTTGGCGCGACGACGTCCGCCACAATCGCGGAAAAACCCAACACATTTAGCGCGCTCGATTCGAGCGGGACGCGACCTGCTGAGACGTCCAGTGGCCGACGCGCCGTTGCAGACTGGAGCCTGATCGCCCAGAACGCCATCGTCGGAGTGGGTAGAAAGTTTCCAGGGGAGGCGGCCGTCTACATGGGCATCGTCCACGCGACGATATACGACGTGGTCGTCGGCATCGAGGGTGGCTATCGACCGTATGCGGTCACACCAACCGTACCGCCGAACACGTCGGTGGACGCCGCCGTCGCCGCCGCGGCTCACCTCGTACTCGTGGGACGTTTTCCCGACCAGCAAGTCGCATTGGATGATCTCTACTTCGCGTATCTGAATGGGATACCGAACGACGAGGCGAAAACCAATGGCATCCTGGTTGGTGAAGAAGTTGGGGTCAGGATGCTCCAGCTCCGAGCCAACGACGGGCTCGATAGTGTGGTGCCTTACGTCCAGCGACCACCGGGTCCAGGAGTCTATGAACCGACTGCACCGGTGGCGCCGCTTGGGACCAGGATGCCGGGAGTGTTGCCGCTGGCCCTGGAGAACGCCTCTCAATTCCGGCCAAACGGACCTCCTGCATTACACAGCAAGGAGTACGCGCGAGACGTCTATGAAGTGAAGGTCCTCGGCCGGCTTGACAGCAGCGTGCGGACCGCGGAGCAGACCGCCGTAGCGCGGTTCTGGACCGACCATGATCTTCCGCAATGGAACCGCAACCTGCTGCGGCTCGCCGACGCCCGCGGGCTGAGTGCGATCGAGACCGCGCGGATGTTGGCCCTGGCCCACGTGGCCGGGGGCGACGCCATGATTGGTTGCTTTGACGCCAAGTACCACTATCTGTCCTGGCGCCCCCTTCATGCGATCAATCGCGCACACACCGATGGCAACCCACACACCGTGCCGGATTCGACATGGCAGCCTTTGTTGCCGACGCCGAATCATCCGGAGTATCCGTCGGCACATGCCTGCCACACCTCCGCCATCGCGGAAGCGCTCGAAAGCTTCTTCGGACCAGGGCGCCTCCACTTCTCAATCGACAGCCTCGTGACCGGTGAAACGCGCTACTACAAGAGGTTCAGGGAGGTCGTCAGGGAGGTTAACAATGCCCGGGTGTGGGCAGGCTTCCACTTCCGCTACTCGCAAGAGGATGGAACGAGGATCGGCCGGAAGGCCGCGCGGTTCGTGGTCAGGAACTTCTTTCAGCCGCTCGACTGACGTGAAGCGCTGGTGCAGGGCTACGAGGAACGACCGACGACGAAATAACGATAGCTGACCCACTCCGGGCCGGCGCGCCGGTCTTCCTCGAGATACGCGAGTCGCGCCCCGTGCTCGCGAACGAGTTCCCTCACCTCCATCCACGGAATACCGTTCACCGGAAAATCCAGCGGCAAGTCTGATCCTGGTCCTGATGGAAGCACACCATCAGGATATTGAGGGACGGGAAACTCCTTCATCATTCTCGGCATGCCACTTTCGGTGGTACCGGTGTTGGTGGTGACGTCGATCGTGAAGCGGAGCGTCGGCGAACCCTTGTGCACGAACCAGGACATGCCCTCGTGCACGAGATCGATCTCACCGACGTAGCGGCCGGGTTCATGTGGAGCGTGCACCGTCAACAGCACGGGCCACTCGAGTCCGGGTGGCACAACCTGCAGCAGCGGCGCCCTGCCGTCGTCTTGAATCAGCATCAGCTCACCAGCAGCATCAAGCCAATGATTGCCAACCGCCAGGGGCCCGACGTGTGGCTGGCTCCACACCTGGCCGCTCGCGTTTCGCACCTGCAGACCGAGCGCGAACTCGGCGGACGCCGCAATGCTCGCCGGGACGGGGGCATCGAGCGCGATCGCCGCGCGATACGCGTCATCAGACATCGATTTGATCTCGGCCTCAATCGGCGATTCGCCGTGCGATGGGAGTTGGAAGACCAGGAGACCGTTCGGGCCGAGCAAGCGGAAGAACTCGCGGAGATAGCGCACCGCGTCGCCTGGGGGGACGTGCTGCAGAACGATGTTGGAGTAAATGAACTGGAACGAATGGTCAGGCAGGGTTTGAAGGCCTGCATCGGCAGTGCAAATGTACTGAGCCTTCTCAGGATACTGATTGAGCCGACGCGCCAGGTCGATCATCACCGCCGAAATATCAGCGCCGACGACGGAGTCGTGGCGGCGGGCGAGCGCCTGGGTCAGCCGTCCCACACCGCATCCGAAGTCGAGCGCCCGCCCACCCGGAGCGGGCAATTGCAGCTGCGCAAACCGCTGACACACCAAGGCGATTTCGCGTTCACCGGTCTGCATGAAGTCGTGCACGATCCAGCGGCCACCCCGCTTGTCGGGAAACGCCAGCACCGCCCACAGCGGGTCGGACGTGGCGTGCCGATCCCAAAACGATTGACCGTGCAGGAGTTGGTCGCTCATCTACGCGTCGATGCCTCATCGTCATTCTAGCGTCCTCGGCGAGACGCGCACGCGCCACACTCCACTACAATTCGACCAGTGTCAGCAGCCGGTGCCCTCTACACGTTCGGCCGCTTTGAGCTCGATGGGCGCGCTCGCCAATTGCGGCGCAACGGCGAGCGCATTCCGCTGAGTGACCGCTATCTCGGGGTCCTGCTCCATCTCGCAGCGCACGCGGGCGAGGTGGTCTCGAAAGACGACCTCGTGCAGGCCGGCTGGGGCGAGACCGCGGTGGGCGACAACAGCCTTGAACAAGCCATCTCGGCGCTGCGGCGCGCGATGGGTCCGGACGTGGAGGTCGAAACCGTGCCGCGGCAGGGATATCGACTCGCCGCAACCGTGACGCGTGCAATCGCGGCGGCCACCGATGAGGACATCGACGCGCTGCTGGCGCCGTATCGCGCGTTGCTCGACGGCCGCGCGGCGCTCGAAACGCTCGAACGCGATCAAATCCGCCGCGGCCGCGAGGTGTTCGCCGGGATCGTTGCCCGCACGCCCGATGCCGCGCCGGCGCACGTCGGACTCGCCAACGCCTGCGTGCTCCAGTTCGAGATGACGCGCGCCGACGAGACGCCCGACACCGAGACCCTGAAGCTCGCGGCCCATCATGCCTACGAGGCGTGCCGCCTCGACACCAGCAACGGCGAAGCCTGGAGCACATTGAGCTTCATCCTCGAGCGCGTGGGCACGCACACCGACGCGATCGCCGCGGCCCGGCGCGCCATTGCGCTCGAACCCGACAACTGGCGTCATCAATTCCGGCTCGCCTCGATCGCGTGGGGCGAAGAACGGCTGCGCGCGGCCCGTCGCACGCTGTCGTTGTTGCCTGGTTTCGCGCTCGCCCACTGGCTTGCCGCCACTGTGCTGGTGGCCCGCAACATGCTAGACGAAGCGGCGCGCGAGCTTGATGCCGGCATTACCGGTAAGGGTCGCGCCCCCGATTCGCGTTTCAGTGCCGTCGCCTTGCATTGGCTCCGCGGCCTGATTCACCTCGCCCAGGGCGACCATGCCGCCGCGATGCGCCACTTCGAACACGAGCTCGCGCACGAAGCCGCCGGACATCTCTACTCGCGCGAATGCTGCGCCAACACCGCGTATGCCATCGGCGCGTTGCATCTGCGCGAACAACGTACGGCGGAGGCCATCGCCGCATTTGATGCCGCCTTGCACCGATTACCGCGGCACCCACTGGCGACACTTGGCCGTGCGTTCGCCTCGGGTAGCCGCCCGCGAGTGACGAGCGCGACGCCCCTGACCGGACGGCCGATGGACGAAATTCTTTGTGCTGCCGCGGATCACGTCCTTGCCGGTTCGCACGCGGCAGGCGCCGCCATTGTCGCGGACGGACTCGAGGCCGCTCCGTCTTCGAGCGCGGGATGGCTCCTACCGGTTGAACCGCTGTTGCACGTCAGTGCCGCCCCCGGCACCTGGAACGCCGTCCTGGGACGTCTCGGCGCCCGCGCCATGTAAAAAGGGAACCTGCTTCACTTTCCGGCTTCCCCGGGCAGCGATTTACGTCCCACGTAAGGAGAAGCGAAAAGTGAAGCAGGTTCCCTTTCCACTTTTCAGCACATTTCAGCGGCGCCGTCAGGACATTACGAGGGTCGGCCGGTCACCATGCGCGCATGGAGGTTCCGATGCGCATGCCTGTTGTCGTTGTCCTGTTACTCCTCGCGGCCGCGGTTCCGTCGGCTGCACAATCAGTGATCACCCCGCCGCCGGCGCCGAGCGTTGCCAACCTGTCGGGGCCGCGGTTCGGCATCACGACCCTCTCGGATGGGATCGTCACGACGCTGCGCGACAGCTACATCGACGTGCAGCCGGTCATCACGCAGTTCGGCTGGCAGTTCGAGAAGCAGTTCTATTCGACGACGGGCGGCGCCGCTGTCCTCAACGAGTGGGTGGTGCTGCTCGGCGGCCTGGATCAGAACATGGCGTTGCCGAGTGTGAGCTGGCTGGTCGGGTTGCGCACCGAGGGCGGCACCGAGTTCGGGATCGGGCCCAACGTGACCCCGCTCGGCTGGTCGCTGGCGTTCGCCGCCGGCACGACGCTGCGCAGCGGCTTCCTGAACGTGCCGGTGAACATTGCGGTGGTCCCATCGCGCAATGGGATGCGCGTGAGCTTCCTCACCGGCTTCAGCAAACGGAAGTGACACTTGCCGGGAAGTGACACTTGTTGGGAAATCCCGACAAGGATCACTTCCCGACAAGTATTTCTTCCCGACAAGTGTCACTTCCCGACAAGTATTTCTTCCCGGCAAGGATCACCTCATACAGCCCCCAACCGGTGAGCGCGGCTGCGGCGCCGAACAGGTGAATCGAAAACCGGCCTTCGTACCCCCAGCCGCGCGTGACGATAGCAGACACACAGCCGGCGACGAACATCGCGACCGCGGGGAGTGGCGCACGCCGGAACACCGGCAGGCAACAGATCCCGGCCACAACGATCACGGCGCCAACCATCAACGGCAATGCGTGCCAGGCAAACTGCGGCGGATCGCTCGCGGTCAGCACCATCATCAAGCTGCTCAGCATGGCCGGCACCGCCTCCGCCGCCGACATGCCCGGCTTCCATACCGCGAGGAACTCACGCTGCGTGCCGTGAAACAGGCCGAACACGCCGGTGTAGTACCAGGTGCGCCACGCAAACAGCAGCGCGCCGATGCCCAGCGCGCCGAAGATGCCGATCACCACGCGCCACCGGACCAGCGGCCACCACACCTTCGGCCGCCACATCTCACCCGCGGTCAGGGTCACCGGCAACGCAAACGCCGCCACAGCGGCGCCGAGCGGCAGGTTGTTGAGCCGCGTGTAGAAGCCGAGCACGACCAGCACGCCGGCGATGACAACGTCGCGCGCGCCGCGATTGCGCATCGCGAAGTACGCCGCGAGATAGATAAAGGTGGCCGACGCGATCTCCGATAACCCGAAGCCGACGAACTCGAGTGTCGGGCCACGCAGGAACATCAGCGGTGCGATCACCGCCGCTGCGAGCCCCCACTCGAACGACGCGCGCAACGACACCACCTTGTAGGCGAACAGGGCCATCGCGAGGATTCCGGCGCTGTCCCAGTACACCTGTCCCACGCTGGAGTCGCCGAAGATCATGTGCAGCGTGCCGGCGATCCAGCGATAGAGCGGCTGGTTCCAGAAGGTGACCTGGCCGCCTTCGAGCCAGTAATGCTGCATGAAGACGCGATACGAGTACCGCTGGAACTGGAAGTTGTCGTTGCCGACACCGTAGAGCGTCCATCGCCCGACCTGGTGCGCGTTGGCCGCGGCGAAGTACGCCAGCCAGGGAATGCCGATCAGCAGCATCGCGCCGCGCGCGTTGCGCAGCCGCGGCCGCGTGACCACGAACACCGCGACAGCCAACGCACCGGCGGTGTACCCGGCGGCAACGGCCGGCATGACGAGCGCGGCGACGCTGACCGCCGTTGCCGACCCGACGCACCATGCCAACAGCCAGCGATCCATCCGCAGCGCCCACGCCGCGAACCACGAGAGCACCAGGCCTCCGGACAGCAGCACCTGGATCCAACCCGCGATCGGCCGCAGCCATCGATCCAGATCCGATGTCGGCTGCAACGAGGTCGATGGAAACAGCATCGATCCCATCTCGCGGCCGTTCCAGGTCGGCACGATGGGCCAGTGCTTGGTCGCCAGCACGCCGTCCATCTCAATCGCATGCGTGCCCGGAGGTAACGTGGCCTGGTGGCGGCCGGGTTCAGAGGCGTCGACGCGCGTACCGTCGATGCGCAGCGAGGTGTCCATCCCCGGCCCCGTCAGCAACGCGAAGCTTCCCTCCGCACGCGTGTCGAGGTAGCCGAATAGCCGGACCCGCACCAGGATTTCGCCTGGTCCGTATCCCGCGCGATGCGGCGCATCGTCGGGCGGCGGCAGGTTGAAGAACCACACCGGCAACTCGAACGTGTCGTGGTAACTCCGCGTCATCACGGCGGAACAGCGGGGGTCGTCGGCCAGCCAGTCGGCGCGGATGTCCCACGAGTGCGGCTTGCCGGTGCTCTCGCGCACCATCGGCTTGGGCGGGGTGAAGGTCAGGCACCATCCCTGCTGCTGCAGCACCAGCGGCGCGGCGATCTTGATGACCAGCAGGGTGAGGACTGCGGCACGGGCAATGCGGTTGCGCAGAAAAGCGGGATGCAGCCAGGCGAGGGCCGGCGCTGCCAGCCCCAGCAACAGCGCTTCGGGAACGGTGTCCAGCGGCGCGCCATCGAGCGGGCCGCTCAGGCGGCTGGGCCACAGCAGGGCCACGATCGCAATCGCGCGTAGAAGCACAGGCGCTATTATGCCGAGCCAGACACCATGACTACTCGCACGCGTTGGACCACCGTGGCGCTCGTCGCATTGCTTGGCGGGTGCGCGCGCGATCCGGCGCCGGCGGCACCGCTGCCCGACGACGTGGCGGTAGCCACACCTGAAGGCCGGCTCTACGTGACCAACGAGAACTCCGGCGACCTCAGTGTGATCGACACCGCGACGCGGCGCGTCGTTGCCACCATCCCGCTCGGCAAGCGGCCACGCGGCATCAAGGCGAGTCCCGACGGCAGCACCCTGTATGTGGCCTTGAGCGGGTCGCCGATCGCGCCGCCAGGCACCGACGAGAGCACGCTGCCGCCACCCGATCGCTCGGCCGACGGCATTGGCGTGGTGGACGTGAAGCAGGGCAAGTTGTTGCGCGTCATTCACGGCGGATCCGATCCGGAACAAACCGCGGTGAGCCAGGACGGCCGCGTGCTGTTCGTGGCGAACGAAGATGC
Source organism: Acidobacteriota bacterium (assembly GCA_032155105.1). Taxonomy (GTDB): domain Bacteria; phylum Acidobacteriota; class Vicinamibacteria; order Vicinamibacterales; family UBA2999; genus 12-FULL-67-14b. The sequence goes on along the minus strand of JALDXK010000029.1, from coordinate 8,411 downwards.
CGGACACGCCAGCGTGATCGAGATCACCACTGGCCGCGTCGTGGCCACGGTACCCGTCGGCGGCGAGCCGGAAGGCGTGGACCTGCGCCCCGACGGCAAGGTCGTATACGTCACCTCGGAGGCAGACAGCCAGGTCGCGGTCATCGACGTGGCCACCGCGGCGCTCGTCGCGACCTTCAAGGCGGGACCGAGGCCGCGCGCGACGGGGTTCTTGCCCGACAGCAGCCGTGCCTACGTCAGCGCTGAGAACGGTGCGGCGGTGATCGTCGTGGATGCCCAGGCACACAAACCGCTCCAGACGATCACGATCGAGGGCGGCGACCTGGTGCGGCCCATGGGTGTCATGTCGTCGGCCGACGGCACGCGCGTGTTCGTGACGACGGGACGCGGCAAACGAGTGGCGATCATCGACACCTCGACCAACACCGTCGTCGGCACCGTGGAAGTCGGCGAACGCCCGTGGGGCATTGCCGCAACCCGCGACGGCGCCATGGTGTTCACCGCGAACGGGCCGTCGAATGACGTGTCATTCGTCGACGTTGCTGGTCGCAAGGTGATCGCGAAGGTGAAGGTTGGCGATCGGCCGTGGGGCGTTGTTTACCTGGAGGGGACGCGATGATTCGCATGCGATTGGCGGCCGTGCTTCGTTCGTGGGCAACGGCCGGCGTCTTCGTGATGCTCGCGGTGATCGGCATGCCTGCACACCGAAGCCCAACGGGCGAAGGTGTGCCTGGCCAACAGCCGCCGGCGGCTGTTCGCGAGTATCGAACCGTGACCGCAGACCGGCTGAAGAATCCGGACGCCGCCGACTGGCTCATGGTGCGGCGGACGTACGACGGCTGGGGATACAGCCCGCTCACGCAAGTCACGCCGGCCAATGTCTCGCGACTCCAAGCGGTGTGGACGTTTGCGACCGGCCAGGAAAACGGGCATGAAGCGCCACCGATCGTCAACAACGGCGTGATGTTCATCGCGACGCCGGGGAACCAGGTGATCGCGCTCGACGCGAAATCCGGCCAACTGATCTGGCGATACCGCCGACCCTTGCCCGCCGGCGTGGTGCTGCTCCATCCGACCAGTCGCGGCGTGGCGCTGTCGGGCGACACGGTGCTGTTCGCGGCCGGCGAAGCTGTGCTCGTGGCGCTCGATGCAAAGACCGGCAAGGAGATCTGGGCGACGACCGTGGCCGACAACAGCAAGGGGTACTACATGTCCCTGGCACCACTCGTCGTTGGCACCACGGTAATGATCGGCGCGTCTGGCGGCGAATTTGGCGTGCGTGGGTTCGTGGGTGCCTACGACACCGAGAACGGGCGCGAACGGTGGAAGACCTACATGGTTCCCGCTCCGGGGGAACCCGGCAGCGAAACCTGGCCCAAAGGCGATCAATGGCAGACCGGAGGAGGCTCGGTGTGGATCACGGGCACCTACGATCCCGAGACGAACCTGGCGTTCTGGGGCACGGGCAACGGCGGTCCGTGGATGGGTGACCAGCGCCCCGGCGACAACCTCTATACCTCATCCACCGTCGCGCTCGACGTGGCGAGCGGCGCGATCAAAGGCCACTTTCAATACCATCCGAACGACTCGTGGGACTGGGACGAGGTCTCACCGCCGATCCTCGTGGATTACCGGCGCAACGGCCGGACGATCAAGGGCCTGATCGACGTCGCTCGCAACGGCTATCTCTGGTTTCTCGAACGCACGAATGGCCGCGTGAATTTCGTCGAGGCCAAGCCGTACGTGAAGCACAACGTGTTTGCGAGCCTCGATCCGAAAAGCGGGCGGCCCAACGTCGACCCGGCGCGACAGCCCGGCACCAACAAGCCCGCCGAGTTCTGCCCGTCGCATTGGGGCGGCAAGAACTGGCCGCCCATTGCGTACAGCCCCGAGACCCGGATGATCTACATCCCAGCCAACGAAAACCTGTGCACGACGATGGTCGGCAAACCAGTGACCTACACGGCCGGCAAGAGTTTCACCGGAGCCAGCAACACGTTGCAGATCGCGCCCGGCGCCGACCACATCGGCGAAGTGCAGGCGTGGAACGTCGACACGGGCGCCCGGGTGTGGACGCACACGTTCGCGGGATCGACGAACTGGGGTCCGATGCTGGCCACGGGCGGCGGCCTGGTGTTCAGCGGCGGCACCAGCGATCGGATGTTCCGCGCCTTCGACGCCACCACCGGCAAGGTGCTCTGGCAGGTGCAAACGCAGTCGGGCGTGATCGGCCAGCCCTCGACGTTCATGGTGGACGGCACGCAGTATGTCGCGGTGCAATCCGGCTGGGGGATCGATGCGCGGGCGATGCAACGGCGCCTCGACGGCATCCGGCGCGGTGAATTCCCTGACGTGCCGGAAGGCGGCCAAGTCTGGGTGTTCGCCCTCAAGTGAGATCGTCGCGCCGCCAATGTGTGCAATGTCATGAGGTCGCCTTCCAGGAAGACTTCTCGACACGTTCCGAAGGCGCTGCTGCTGATCGCAATTGACCGCAGGCGGGGTGGGTGTTACCTTCCCGCTGCACCATTCAACTGGTCCCGCCAGGAGGAACCGATGCGCAAGATCCTTGTCGTTGGATTGACTGCTGTTGCAAGCTTGCTGGTTTTGCCTCTTGCCGCCTACGCTCAGGGCAGCATTGCTGGTTCGGTGAAGGATCCTAGTGGCGCAGTGCTGCCGGGCGTGACCGTGGAAGCCTCGAGCCCCGCGCTCATCGAACAATCGAGGAGCGCCGTCACGGATTCGAACGGTAACTATCGCATCGTCGACTTGCCTCCGGGCACCTACGCGGTGAACTTCACGCTCACCGGATTCAAGACGGTGCGCCGAGAAGACATCGTGATCCAGGGCGTGTTCAGCGCGCCGGTCAGCACCGAGATGCAGGTCGGCACGCTGGAAGAGACCATCACCGTCTCCGGCGCCACCCCCACCGTAGACGTCAGCAACAACACCGCGCAGTTCGTGGTCAACCGCGACATCCTCGATCAGATCCCGACACCAATCCGCAACACGCCGTCCCGGGCGCTCCTGTTGCCCGGCACCGCCGTGACGCCGTTCGTGCTCGGCCAGTACACGATGAGCGTGCGCGGCTCGGCGAGCAGCGACACCGTCATCGCCATCGATGGCCTGCGCGTCAACAACCTGTGCGGCAGCGGGCAATACAGCGGCTTCTACATGAACGATGCTGCGATCGAGGAAGTGACCTACACCACCGGCGCGGAATCTGCCGAGATGCAGAACGGTGGACTGCGCATCAACAGCACGCCGAAAGACGGCGGCAATGAGTTCTCCGGCACGTTCTTCGCCTATGGCGCCGGCGGCGGCCTGCAGGCCGACAACCGCAGCGAGGCGCAGAAAAGCGGCCCGGCGGCGATTCCTCAACAGGAAATCGCCTACACCTGGCAGGTCAATCCGTCGTTCGGCGGACCGATCATGCGCAACAAGCTGTGGTTCTACTTCACCTACAAGTACGAAGATTTCAAGAATTACGTCGCGAGCTCACAGTTTGCCGACGGCAGCCGGGCCTTCCGCCAGTCGCAGGGCAACTACAGCGCCGTGACCCGCCTCACCTACCAGGCATCGAGCCGCGACAAGATTCGCTTCTACCTTGATCGGCAATTCAACGGCGAGGACTACAACGGCTTCAACACTTTGCCGACGACGACGCCCGAGGCGTCGACCGACGCGTTCGGCCTCGGCTGGGTGCCGCAGATCAAGTGGACGCAGACCACGACCAACAAGCTGCTTCTGGAAGCCGGCCTGTCGTATTACACGCAGGGCTATGAACAGAGTTGCCGGCCCGAAGTCGGGCCGCGCGACTTGCCGCAGCTGGAACAGACCAACAACCGGCTGTCGACGGCGTGTGGCAATACGATTCCGCCCTACCAGAGCCAGACCAACTCCTATAGCGGCGGCGCGTCGGCGAGCTACATCACCGGCTCCCACGCAATCAAAGCGGGCATGACCACGCAATGGGGCACCAACTCGCGCACGTTCACGTCGAACGCGGAGATCAACACGCTGGTGTTCAACGCCGGCCTCTTCAATGCTCCGGCGAGCGCCACCAACCCGGTGCCGTGCGTTGCGTTGCCGTGCCCGATCGCCGTGGCGGTGGCCAACGGTCCGGCACGGGCCGAGCAGAAGCTCAACACCGACCTCGGCTTTTTCGTGCAGGACACGTGGACCATCGATCGCCTGACGCTGAACGTCGGCGGCCGCTACGACATGTTCAACGCCTCGATTCCTGCGCAGTCGTCGGCGACCAGCAACTGGATCCAGGCGCGCAACTTCCCCGAGATCACCGACGTACCCGACTGGAACGACTGGTCGGTGCGCTTGGCCGGCGCCTATGACGTGTTCGGCAACGGCAAGACCGCACTGAAGGCCAATGCCAGCAAGTACATCGCGGCGGCCGCATCGGGCTACACGCAGAACTTCAACCCGATGACCTATTCCACGCAGGTGCGCGCCTGGGTGGACTTCGATCGCAACAAGTCGATCCTCGACGCCAATGGCAACATCCAGTTCAACGAGGTCATCGGCGGGACGTCGAACTTCGGCCAGATCACCAATCGGCCCGATCCCGAGCTGGAGCGCGGCCACAACTGGGAATACAGCGCGTCGGTGCAGCACGAGCTGACGGATCGCGTCTCGATGAACGTCGGCCTCTACCGCCGGCAGTTCTACAACCTCGACGTGATCGACAACACCAACCTCGCGCCCACCGACTGGTCGCCGTTCGGCATCACGACGCCGACCGATCCGCGCCTGCCGCTGTCGGCGCAGCCGATCGAGATGTTCACGCTCAATGCGGCGGCGGTCGGCAGACCGATCGACAACCTGCGCACGTTCTCGACGGTCAACGAGACGGTCTACAACGGCTTCGAGCTGAGCGGCAACCTGCGCCGTGAGAAGCTGCTGCTGTTCGGCGGCATCAACACCGAACGGCGCGCCTCGACGGAGTGCGACGGCTCGACGAGCGCCACCAACACGGCGCGCGACAATCCGAACGGTCTGCGGTTCTGCGATTCGATCCCGCCGTTCCGGACCACGTTCAAGATGTCGGCGGCGTACCAGCTGCCCTGGGAGTTCCAGGTGAGCGGCACGTTCATGGCCATTCCCGGCCCCGACGTCGACGCCAACTACGGCGTGACCGCCGCGGTTGCCGGCCGGCCGGTCATCGGCACGAGCGCCGGTGCCACGAGCATCACCGTGAACCTGATCGAACCGAACACGGTGTTCCTCGACTACCAGAAAAAACTGGACCTGCGCGTCGCGCGCAACTTCCGCTTCGATCGCTACCGCATCCAGGGCTTTGCCGACGTCTTCAACGTGCTCAACTCCGGCACGGTGGTGCGCGTCAACGAAACCTACGGCACCAACCCGGCCACCAACCAGTGGATGACGCCGCTGGGGCTCATGGAAGCGCGCTACATCCGCTTCGGACTGCAGATGACTTTTTAGAACACTGACGGGCATGGGCTAGGATCGGTGAGTGTTGACACCACCGGTTGAGCCCATGCTCGCGAAATTGCTCGACAGTATTCCGGAGAGTCCTGGACTGTTGTTCGAGCCGAAGTGGGACGGCTTTCGCTCGATCGTCTTTCGCGGCGCCGACGACCTCTACATCCAGAGCCGCGACCTCAAGCCGTTGAGTCGTTACTTCCCCGAATTACACGCCGCGCTGATCGAGCAGCTGCCGTCGGGCTGTGTGCTCGACGGCGAAATCGTGATCGCCGTCGGCGGCAGGCTGGAATTCGATGCCCTGCAGCTCCGGCTCCATCCGGCCGCGTCTCGGGTCGAGAAGCTCGCCAAGGCCTGTCCGTCATCATTCGTGGCCTTCGATCTCCTCGCCGTCGACGGCACGTCCATCACCGAACTCCCGCAACGCGAACGGCGCGAGCAACTGGAGCGCCTGCTGACGCACGCCGCGCCGCCGCTGTACCTCACGCCGATGACGCGCGATCGCGGCACGGCAATCGACTGGTTGCAGCGCTTCGAGGGAGCGGGTCTCGACGGGGTGATCGCCAAGCCGGACGATGCCACCTATCAGCCGGGCAAGCGGACGATGTTCAAGATCAAGCACGCGCGGACGGCCGACTGCGTGGTGTCAGGGTTCCGGTGGCACAAGAACGGCGAAGGCATCATCGGCTCGCTGCTGCTCGGCCTCTACGACAAGACGGGCGCGCTCCACCACGTCGGCGTCACCTCGTCTTTCACGATGGCACGCCGCAAGGAGCTGGTGCGGGAGCTCGAGCCGCTGCGCACGAATGCGCTCGAGGCGCATCCATGGAAGGAGTGGGCGCAGGCGATGGATGGCTCACAGCGCATGCCAGGCGGGCACAGCCGCTGGAGCGCCGGCAAGGACCTGTCGTGGGAGCCGCTGCGCATCGAGCGCGTGTGCGAAGTGAAGTACGACCACATGCAAGGCGATCGCTTCCGCCATGCGGCAACGTTCCTGCGCTGGCGCGACGACAGGGCGCCGAAGGACTGCACCTACGCCCAGCTCGAAGTTACTCCGGCGTTCGAGCTTTCCGCGGTCTTCGGTGCCACTCCTCGGGATTAGCGTTCGCCCAAGGATTCGGGATCGGCGGCAACGTCGGCGCCTCTGGACGCTGCGCCTCCGGCACGTGCTGCAGGTTGATGCGGATGCGCGTCCACGTCGACGAACGGCCGCGCATCGAGTCGACCAGCACGTCGGCAGGTTCGAGCAGTGCCGCAACCGCTGCGTGTTCTGCTTTCCATGCCTCGAACTGCCCGAGCGCCTCGTCTTTTTTCGTGGACCTGGCCACCTCGATCAGTGGGTGCTTCGACACACGGCGACCGGTGGCGATCTTGGCGGCAGGCGCGGGCTTTCGCGCCCGTGACGGCTGCACGCGCGTTGGTTCGCCGGGCATCTTCTGGTATTGCGGTGGCCATGGCGCATCGCCGAGACCATCCTTTTCCTGCTGCGCCGACAGTTCGAGCAGCGCGTCGAGCGATCCCGGATGCTGGTCGATGTCCGCGTGGCGGTCGCCATTCTCCTTGAACCACGCCGGCATCGTCTTCAGCGTAAAATCGGCCGGGTTGCACACGTCGATCTCGTCCCAGGTCATCGGTGCGGACACCCGCGCGTCCGGACGCGGCCGCACCGAGAACGCCGAGGCCACGGTGCGATCCTTCGCGTTCTGGTTGTAGTCGAGGAACACGCCGTGACGTTCTTCTTTCCACCACTTGCTGGTGGCGATGGCCGGCGCACGCCGCTCGACCTCGCGCGCAAGCGCCACGGCGGCGCGCCGCACCTCCACGAACCCCCAGCGTTGATGAATGCGGATGTTGACGTGAATGCCACGCGAGCCCGAGGTCTTCGGCCAACCCACCAGCCCAAGGTCGGCCAGGGTCGCGCGCACCACGCGGGCCACGTCCTGCACCTGCCGCCACTCGACGCCGGGCACGGGATCGAGATCGACGCGCAACTCGTTGGGATGATCAAGGTCCTGGGCGAGCACGGGATGCGGATGCAATTCGAGGCAGGCGAGGTTCGCCATCCAGGCGAGCGCCGCCGCATCACGCGGCACCACTTCCTCAGCGGTGCGGCCCGACGGGAACGTCAACGCCACCACTTCGATCCACTCGGGCCTCGCCTCCGGGGCGCGCTTTTGATAGAAGAACTCCTCGCCGATGCCGTTCGGATACCGCACCAGCACGTTGGGACGGCCCCCGGCCCCGCGCAATGCGCCCTCGGCAACGGCTAGGTAGTAGTGCACGAGGTCGAGCTTGGTGACGCCGGCGTCAGCGATCAGGACCTTGCGCGGATTTGAGATCGATACTTCCCTGCCGCTGACTTCGATCAGTTCGCGTTCAATCTTCGACCGCATGATCAGGCAACAGGCTATCAGGCCCGCGGCTTGGTGCCTTGCGGAGCGGCGCGCAAGTACTGGGCCGGCCAGGTGATCTCCTGGCCAAGCTCGCGGCCGGCCCGCAGCGGGAAGTACGGATCGCGCAACAGTTCGCGTGCGATCAGCACGGCGTCGGCCCGCTCGGCCTGTACAATCTCCTGTGCTTGTTGAGGCGATGTGATCAGGCCGACGGCGCCGGTGAGGATGCCGGCTTCCCTGCGAATGCGCTCGGCGAACGGCACCTGGTAGCCGGGACCGAGCGGGATCTTCGGCTGCGCCACGTTGCCGCCCGACGAACAGTCGACCAAGTCGACGCCGATCAGCTTCAACTCTTTCGCGAGGGCCACGGATTGCTCGATGTCCCACCCGCCGTCGACCCAGTCCGTGGCCGAGAGGCGAATGAACAGCGGCAGCTCCGTCGGCCAGGCATCGCGCACCGCCGCCGTCACGTCCTTGACGAAGCGAATGCGATTCGTGAACGACCCGCCGTAGTCGTTGTCCCAGGGCCCGTACTCGCCGATCACGAACGGCTTGTGC
>JALDXK010000028.1:0-20757 GCA_032155105.1 Acidobacteriota bacterium | reverse complement strand
TTTCGCTAGGCCGGACTCTAAACGAAAACGCTACTCAATTCCGGGGGGACGTCGGGACTGTCTGTTGAGACGGCGTCCCACGACCTGATGCTTGCGATGCAGCGCGTATTGACCGTCGTCGATGCGCTACTCATTGAGACGCGGCGTCCCGGCGCACTCGACAAGGCGTATCTCGAGCGCGAGCTGACGATGGTGCGAGGGAGTCTCTCCTTTATCCAAAGTCAGATGAAAGACCTCCGCCTGCTCTTCCGCTCGACGAAGCAGCGTCGAAAAGACATTCACATCATCGACATCTTGGAGAAGGTGCATCGCCTTTTCAAGGGCGCTCTAGACAAGGCACAGATCGAGGTTGAAATCATCCCACGCGGAGCGCCATTGGTGGCAAAGACTACCGACGCCGTGTTGCTCCAAGTGTTCTTGAACCTGTTTGACAATGCCCTTTACTGGCTACAGAGCGTCAACGGCAATCGAAGGCTCCGAATCGAACTGAATGGTGACGAAGGAACGCTGGTGTTTGCTGACAATGGGCCAGGCATTAGACCGGAGGACGCCCAATATCTGTTTGAGCCGTTCTATTCGGGGAAGGGCGACGATGGGCGTGGCCTTGGGTTGTACATCGCACGCCAGCTGCTTGAGCGCCACGAATACTCGATTCAGCTCGCTGACCTAAAAGCGCACACGCCACTCAAAGGTGCGAGCTTCGTCATTTCGTTCGTGAGGGACGGCCGATGAGTCTGTTCAAGGGAATTGCCGTTGTCATCGACGACGAACTTGACGAGAAGCAGTCTGGGATTGCGACGATTTGTTCACAAATCCAGGCTGCAGGCGGTTATGTCGTAGGCCTGAAAGATCTACCTGGCAAAGACGCGGATCTTGCGAACTTTGGTGGTGCATCCTTTTTCCTGGTGGATTGGGACCTCTTGGGTGGACAAGTAGGCGCCAGCGAAGGCTTAGGCGTTGCCGTTCCGGATGCCTTGAAGGAATCCAAGGTCGAGGAGATCCTCGATTTTCTCGATCGTCTCAAGCTGAACCGATATGTGCCCGTGTTCATTTTCACGAATGCTGATGTTGAGAACGTGAAGGCAGCCCTTGGCAAGCGCGCCGGGCTGTACCAGGTCGGCCAACCGTCGCATCTCTTCGTGAAGAGCAAGGATGAGGTGATTGGGACTGGCGTTATGAAGGTGCTGAACGATTGGGCCGCCACGGTGCCTTCAGCTCTTGCGCTAAGGCGTTGGGAAATGGAGTACGAAAAGGCAAAGAACGCGCTGTTCGCCGATTTCTACGCAAGCAGCATTTACTGGCCAGTTGTGTTGTGGCAAACGTTTGAAGCGGATGGCGTGCCTGGTTCCGACGAGTTGGGTCGCCTTATAAGCAGAAATCTGCTTTCGCGGATGACTCCTTTCGATATGGATATGAAGGAATTCGTGAAACAGCTTGAGGAACTCAAGGACCACGATCCCGTTCGTTACAGATCGGATCTCCTCAAGGTGCTGGAAGGCGAAAGACTGGTCCGGAGCGAACGCCTTCACGACGACAGGGTCGCCACCGGCGATGTCTTCAAGATGAGCGGCAACTATTACATCAATATTCGCCCCGATTGCGATTGCATTCCTCGCGAAGGAGTCGACGACCCCGAGCTGTATCTCCTGAAAGGGTCGTCACTGGGCCCTTCAGCCATGTCGAAGCAGCTTGAGCGAGACAGGGGCCTAGTTACCGAGCGCGACGATGAGGCCATTGTCTTCGCGTTGCATGAAGGAAAGACCGTCTCGTTCAAGCTGCGAGAGATCCGGATAAGCAAGTGGTCCGAGGTAAAGGACAAGCGTGTCGGCCGCTTACTTCCGCCGTTCGCGACGCGTGTTCAACAGCGTTACGCGGCTTATCTGCAACGACCGGGTATCCCTAAGATTCCGACAGCTGCGATGCCAGAACCACCCGCATCACCAGGTCCGAGTGCTGCGGTTGCGAGTCCAGGTTCGACGCCGTCTATGCCGCAGCAGATCGGGCCGGGCCCCAGCGGTCAAGACGCCGTGCAGGTTCCAGCAGCTGCAGCCGCCTTACACGGAGCCGCTGAAGCTCTCGGAGCGGTGGTCGGGGTACCTGACGCCGCAGTGGCGGCGGACACCTCCGCGCCGTCAGCACCGGCTGTGGCACCGTCAGCCGGCGGTGCCGGCGCCACCGACAGCGCGGAGACGCTCGATAATGGGGCGGCGTGAAAACCGAAAGACACGGCCGACGATTAGATTTGGCTGTCGACGAGTTCGCGGCTAAGGGCAGCGATTTGATGCCCGAGATTGGACTACCTCGCGTCGGGTTTGGCCCCGTCTAGTGGCGTTGTACCCAAGTCGGGATCGGTGTTGGTGCGCAGACTGAGAATCACACGGTGCGCCAATTGTTCAAATGGAATGCGCTCTTCGACGATGTCCTCGCAGTCCCTACCCGATGCCGTCGCATCGAGAAATGCACGACCCTTCTTGTCCAGGTAGGTCACACGAATCGCAGGACATGGGAAGTATTGCCACGTTGCCACCACAAACTGTGAAGCGTGCACTGCACGCTCGCGCGGTGGCTGATCCGTTTCGTCGCGAACGGAAAGATGACTACAGGCCTGCGAACACTCGATGCCAGCGATACTGAAACCTTGGGTAGCGAGCAAAGAAGCGAACTCGATGAATTCGAGCTCGGGTCGCGACGCGGATCTCCTCAAACCAGCCGGTGCGTGCATCCTTATGAGTTCCGCACTATCAGTCACGAAGATGAAGCGAGCTGACCTGAGAACTCCGAGAATCGTTTGGAGCTGGCGAGCCACTTCCATCATTTCATGTCGATCTAGAGCGATCTGACGGATGGCGTTGCCCTCCCGGTAGTCACAAACAATGCGCTCCCCGTCGACCACGGCAGAGTGGTGTTGAGCGATGTTCCGCCAAGTGTGCAGCCTGAGCCGCCATGGAAGGGGTGCCAGCAGGTCCTGGCAATCAATCGTGTGCCATAGCCGATCAACAACGTTGCCGAATCGCATTCCGTCAAGGTGTTTCGCATTAACCGACTCTCCGCGTGCGATCAAAGCATGGTGCAAGAGCGATTTGAGTTGTGGCTGAACGCAAGCTTCGAGAAGACCGCCGATGTTTCGAAGAAGGTCAAGTCGCGCTTCTTCCAGAGGCAACTTAGCCTTGTCGGCCTCGGTGAGAAATATCGATATGAACTCTGATCCCCCTCGAGCAATCGCGGGGTCCCATTGATGCAAGGCTGACATGGCCGCGTCGGGATACCTATCAAGGCTGCTGCGGTAGTGCGAAAGAATAGTGTCAAATATTGACGCGCTGCCCGCGACCGAACGGACAGCGCCAATTGTTACCGCTTCCTTCGCTAGGACTTCGAAGGGTATTTGGTCCAGCACGGATGGATTTCGATACAAGGGCGCGAGAGTCGAAAGAATTCGTCCCTTGATCTCCCCGGGGCTAAGGCCTTGCTGTGCCCAAGCTGCGTACGGGCTGTTGTTGCGAACGCCGGCTATTAGCTTCGCATTGATGATTGGTGGAGCCACGGTTGCCTCAGTTTGCGCATTTCAGAGTTCAGTTTGGAATGCTAGCTGATTCATCACTGCTCCCGGCCTGGGAAAAGAGATCAATTAGGATTGACACCTCTCAATGACTTTGTCAGCTGCTCAGCGGAAAGTCGACCTCGCTCTGCGCCAATACCGAGCAGTGGTGATACTTGCCGGCGGATTGCCAAGAGACTTGCGAGATGATCTTGACGAGAAGATAGCATCTGTCCCGTATCTCACGAAGAAGCCTTTACATGAACTTCACTCTTGGTGTGAAGACCTGATGGCGCAGTTCCATTTGCTGTGTGGATTCAAGACCACTCCTCAAGAGTATCTAAAGTTCATAGAACACGCCTGGACCATACCCGACGACCTTGTCTTCATTACGAAGGCTCACTATGACAAGTATCTGTTTCAGCGGTGCGAAAAGATGTTCAAGAAGTGGCCTCTTCTCCCGCCGCACACGCGGATCGGCATAGACCCGCGCGGCACGCAACCTCGAACTGGTGAAGTATTTGAGTGGCGATTGCTTGAAGCGGCGTTGTTTGAAGATGTTGCGGTCTTGTGGAATGAATGCGTTCGCGCCGAGAGACCGGACGGCGTTGCATGGGGCGACGACAGAATACCGAAGAAACGGTTCCGCAGCCTGCAGCGTGCGACAGCAAGGGCTGTGTTCGCGCTGTTGGAGGGTTATATCAACGGAGTAGCGGTTGATATCCAGTCTATTTTCGATCTCGCCGCGATGGCCCCGGGAGACCGGGAGCTGCTGCTCGAACGTGCCGCCGACGGCCGTCAACGATTCAAGCGCTTCAGAGAGAAGGTGCTGCAGTACCCGAAAATTGCGGTTCTCGCACAGCACCCTCCAATTAATGCCGAGAATCGAGACCTCGCACTCGTTCTGCGTCGCGAACGAGAGTGGCGCGACTTTTTCATGCATCCGTCACCGCGTCTCGACGAACCAACCAAGGCTGGGCGAGAGCGAGAATTTTTCGATTTAGAGTTAAGTGATCTCGGTGCCCTGATTGATGCCGCCATCTCGCTGATTCGGGAGATCGACAAGGCGCTTGAAGGCAGGTTTGGCTCAGTCAGCGTCTGGCTATTCGATAGACGGCCTGACGGCACGTTCCCTAATGAGACCTTCCATTGAGGTTTCACACGATCAACTTTGGAGCGCATCAGCCATGCTGTTGCTGCGGAACCGCAGCAACGACGTCCGGACGACCTGCCATTTGAGCTGACATTCACGTCCGGCAGGGGTCGTCGTACCGAAGCTCTCGCCACATCTCAGCCAGACTGACCTTGGCGAAACCCGAGCGAACTTGTCAATTACAGGCCATTTACGCTGCTTCTCGGACCAACCAGTTGCGGAAATCGTCCAGTGCGGCGAGCCACTCATTCGCGCTACGCGCTCATTCGTGGCCCTCGGCCTGTCCTCCTGTAGCGCCGCGGCTCGCTTCGCTCGCCGCTAGCGGTACCGAGTCAGCCCGAGGAGCCAGCCTTCGCTCATGACACTACTTGTGAGCGTCGGCTAGGCCAGCCTTTCAGGCTGTCCACTTCGCTCACAAATCCTCATCAAAACGCGAAGGCTGTCTCGCCGAAGCGGCCGAGAGATCTGGGCCGCGATCGATTTCCGCCGCGTCACGTTGTGCGGTGAGATGGGTTTACCCGACCAAGTCGCGAAGACTAGCGCGTCCGGCGCGGTGCGTTTGACACGTGCTCGCCACTCCGTGAGTAGCGCGAGTGTCGACTCCGCTAGTGGAACGCGACGCGTTCCTGCATCCGTCTTCGGCGTCCCGAACACACCTTCATGGACCGCCTCCTGAACGGGCAGGTGCTTCTCGGAAAAGTTGACCGCGTTCCACCGCAACGCAAACAGTTCGCCACGCCGCAGACCGGTCAGCATCGCCACTCCGGCCCATCGTCCTCGCCAGCGGTGGCAAATCCGCGAGTAGCAACGCTGCTTGCGGGGGCGTCAAGACCCACTTCGGCAGAACTGTCTTGGGTGCCTTCCTGGCTCTGTGAGTGATCGGCTATGGCGCCGTTCAAGGATTTGCACCAGCGTTGATGCGGCTGTTTCTCGGAGAGGCCGCGCCGGGACCCTTCGCAGCCGTGACGCTTGGAATCCTGCTAGCCGCCGTCACCGCATCCATTCCAGCAGGCTTGCTGCTCGGAGCACCTGCGTCCATGCCTCTGTACCGGCGTCTTTGTATAGAAGGTAGGGAGGTATAAGGTTGGGCGGAGGAGCTATGACACAGGATCGTCCGGAGCCGACGGTTGAACAGGCCGAATCATCTGGATCGAGCGATCCGGCGATGCTGTGGGACGCTTTTGCGCCGACGCTGCGAGCGTTTCTGGCGAGACGCGTACCTGCCGGTGTTGAGGCGGATGACCTTCTTCAAGACGTGTTCCTTCGAGTGGTCACACACCTCGACAGCCTCCGCTCCACGGAACGCCCAGAAGCATGGCTGTTTCAGATCGCTCGAAATGCACTCCGGGACTCCCTGCGAGCGCGGCAAAGGAAGGACGGCCGAACGGATCCGTTGGAGATCGACCCGCCAGCAGATGTGGACACCGCAGCGGTGCCCGAATCCGAAGAGGAGCTCGCGCCGTGTCTGACCCCGATGATCAAACGCCTGGCGGAGCCCTATCGAACGGCGATCGAATTGACATCGATTCAGAACCTGACCCAAGCCGAGGCCGCGCGCCGGGTCGGCATTTCCTTGTCGGGGATGAAGTCCCGCGTCCAGCGGGGGCGCGAACAGCTACGCCAGATGCTCGTAAGATGCTGCGAGATCGACGTCGACGTCCGTGGCGGAGTCTCAGACTTTCACCAGCGGTCCGCCGACGCCTGCCGTAGCGACGATGCGCCCCAGCCAACGATCATCCCATTGCGGCGTCGCTAGCCGGCGGCTTCGTCCCGCGAATCAGTGCGGAAACCACCAGGGACCCCGCTCCAGGAGACCAGCCCTCGACCAGCGATGCGCTGTTGTTGTTGATCTCGATATCCACGTCCTCGAATCCCGCTGAGCGCATTAGCACTTCGACGTCCTCCAACAAGGCGGCACCTGATACGCAGCCGGCGTACGCTTTGAGGTCGTTACGGATAGCGTCCGGAATTTCCCGAGTTGCGACGATGTCGGCGATGGCGACACGTCCTCCGGGTGCGAGGACACGGAACGCCTCTCGAAAGACGGCAGCCTTGTCGGTCGACAGATTGATGACGCAGTTGGACATGATCACGTCGATACTGCCATCGGCGACCGGCAGATGCTCGATCTCGCCAAGCCGGAAGTCCACATTGCGCAAATCGGTCTTGCCGATATTGGAGCGCGCCTTTGCGATCATCGGCGCGGTCATGTCGACGCCGATCACGCCGCCCGTTTCGCCGACTTGGCGCGCCGCGAGAAACGCGTCGAATCCTGCACCGCTCCCAAGGTCGAGCACTCGTTCGCCTGGCTTCAGTTCGGCGATCGCTTGCGGGTTTCCGCATCCGAGACCCAGGTCAGCACCTTCGGGAGCGCTGCGGCGTTCCTCCACTGAATAACCCAGCGCATCGGAGGTCGGACCACAGCATCCGCTGCCTCCGCAACAGCCGGCCGATTGTTCCTCCGTTGCCACTCGTCCGTACGTTTCTCGAACCGCGGCCTTGATCCGCTCGTTGCTTACCGTCGTTGCCATGAGTTCCTCCACGTCCTTGCCTATAGAGACGTAGCATCGGCGAAAGGGACGCAAGGCGACCCGGCGCTCAGACGATGTGGATGCGGGTCAACGCCTCAGGTCTGCTGCGCTTCGGAACCGACCGTCGCGTAGTATTCCTGCATGCTCGAGACGTTCTCCACGTGGCCCGTGGTATGGCAGGCGTTGGCCGCCACGACGTTCACCTGGGCTCTGACGGCCATCGGCGCCGGAGCAGTCTTCTTTTTCAAGGATGTCAGCCCCAAGGCGCTGGACGCCGCCTTGGGCTTCACCGCCGGCGTCATGATCGCGGCGAGTTTCTGGTCGCTGCTCAATCCCGCCATCGCTCTCGCCGAGGAGATGGGCATGGTCAAGTGGGTCCCGCCACTCGTCGGCTTCCTGGCCGGCGCGTTTTCCATGCGACTCGTCGACTATCTCCTTCCGCATGTACATCTGTTCGGCAGCATGGAGGAAGCCGAGGGCGTCAAGACGAGATGGCGGAGGACCACCTTGCTGGTGCTGGCGATCACGCTCCACAATATTCCCGAGGGTCTCGCGATCGGTGTGGCGTTCGGCGCGGTCGCGGCGGGCTTCGACTCCGCCAGTTTCTCGGCTGCGGTCGCGCTCGCGATCGGCATCGGCATCCAGAACTGTCCAGAGGGCACTGCGGTCGCCGTCCCGCTCCGCCGCGAGGGACTGTCGCGCGTCAAGGCCTGGTGGTACGGTCAGCTCTCGGCCGTGGTCGAGCCCTTCGCGGCGGTCATCGGCGCGCTTGCGGTCGTGACGATGCGGCCGATCCTGCCGTATGCGCTGGCATTCGCCGCCGGCGCCATGATCTTCGTCGTCGTGGAAGAAGTCATTCCCGAGTCACAGCGCGGCGGCAACAGTGATTTGGCGACGCTCGGGGCGATGGTGGGCTTCGCCGTGATGATGACGCTCGACGTCGCGCTGGGGTAGTGAACTACTGGGTAGCCGACCCTCCCGGGCAACCTCAGTTTCAGCTCCCGCCGCCTCCAAGATCGGCGTTCGGAATCTGGCCAAATCTAATGCGCCGCGAGGGAAGAAGGCGCGGTTCCCGCCGCCGACCGTCGGCGCCCCGCCGATCACACGGTTGGCGGTCTCGATCGAACGGATCGAAATCTGACGGCCGCGTTTAGATCGGACCCTGCAATGAGTGCATCGCTTCAGCCCGTCGACCGCGACTGTTGTGCGGTGGATCAAATTCTGCACCTCAACTCCCGCCCGCGTTGGTTTTCGGTTCCGATTACTGGAGAAACCATGCCGACTAAACGAAGCGACAAGGCTGAGGTACCCACGACATCCGGCCGGTCCGTCATGACTGTCACCTTGACTGTTACCGCCGTGCCTCACACCCTGGAAGTCGAACCGCGGGTGTCACTACTCGACGCACTTCGCGAGTTAATCGGACTGACCGGCCCAAAGAAAGGCTGTAATCAGGGCGCGTGTGGTGCCTGCACCATCCTCGTCGATGGCGAACGGATCCTTTCTTGTCTCGCGCTCGCCGTTCAACACAACGGACGAACGCTGACCACCCTCGAAGGCCTGATGGCCGAGGACGAGTTGCACCAGCTGCAAGAGGCGCTCATTGAGCACGCCGGTTTCCAGTGCGGATACTGCACCCCAGGACAAATCTGTTCTGCGGTGGGCATGTTGAGGGAATTCGAGGCCGCAGCGGCGCAGCCGATCGAGGTGATGCAGTACTCGATGGCGTCGTACGGCGCGCAGTTCCGCGAGGTGCGCGTCAATGAGGTGACCGGCGAAGTGCGCGTCGCGCGCTGGGTCGGATCGTTCGACTGCGGCCGGATACTAAACCCCAAGACTGCTACGAGCCAGTTCCGCGGCGGGATCATCATGGGCATTGGGATGGCACTTTCCGAGGAAACGGTCGTCGACGAGCGGAGCGGGCGCATCGTTAATCGATCGCTCGCCGAATATCACGTTCCTGTGAACCTCGATGTCCCAGATATCGACGTGCGCAGGCGACGTCTCTACGCCGCCCGATAGTAATAACTGAGAAGGCCACCCACGCGCTGACGTCGCCGAACGCGGCCGCTGTGAGGCTGAACGCCGATGCCATCGATCAGTTCGTTGCCTCGACGCCCTCTCTCTCTAGCGAACTGCGCTGACCGGCGCACCGCGCGCAATCCACTCATCTATCGGGCCGAGGTCCACGCGCGCGCGCATCGCCGCTACGCTGCGACGGAGACGATCCATCGACGCGACGAACCGCGGATCGTTCTTGATCGATGCGAGGAGCGGCTGGTGTTCATCCACGCGCGCATTGTAGAAGCCCTGCTCGATCACGCGTTCCCAGGCGGCCAAGGCGGCCTCGCGGTTGCCCAACAACGCGTGCGCGGCGGTTGTTTCGAACCAGGAGCGCCGATCCCCACTGGCCTGCGCCTTGCGATTGATGTCGAGCACCGTTTCGAGCAACGGCCGTGCGCGTGCGGGCTGGCCCTCGCGGACGTAGAGATAGGCACGCAGCGTGCGCGGGGTGATACCGGCCATCACGCCACGCCCTTCGGGTGCCCGTTCGACCTCCTTGTCGACGAGCGCCGCTGCATCGGCGGTTGCGGCGTAAGTCGAGATCTCCGCGAGAAAGTGGTGGCTGCTCGTAACGTCCGGCCGCGCTCGCACCGTCTCGCGCGCCAGTGCCACCGCCCGGGTCGAATCGCCGCGGAACAAGGCGGCAATCGCCTGCATCAGCGGAATTCGGTATCCGGACGCCGGATCTTCGGGTCTGAACCGCGCGGCGGCCGCCGCCAGCCAGCGCTCGCCGACCGTGAGGTCGAGGAACAACAGTGGGATTGCCACGTGGTAGTAGCTGTTCGGCGTATTGGGGACGAGCGGCCACATGCGCATCGCCCAATACATGCCGTGGTCGAGCCGTCCGGCGAGGCTTTCGAGCTGCGAGAGCGTCGTCATCGGTCCAGGGTCGTTGGGATCGACCTCGATGGCGCGCTGCAGCGACAGCAGCGCGTCGTCAGTCCGGCCCACGCGGTTGAGCGCTTGGGCCAAATGGACGTGAGCTCGCGAAAGGAAGGGATCGAGCTGGACCGCCTTCCCAGCGGCTTCGACCGCACGCAGGTGATCGGCTCTGCCGGTCACACCACCGAGGAAGACCAGCCGTTGTGCCAACACCGCGTACGCCAACGCGAACTGCGGATCGAGCGCGATGGCTTTGCGCAGCAGATCGATACCTTGTTGATTGTGCTCCTGCGCGATGACGCTGAACCGCTGCTGTTCCGTGTAGAGCTCGTACGCCTCAGCATTCTCTGTGGGGGGCCGTTCGATCCGCGTGCGTTCGGCTGGCGCCAGCGAGGCTTGCAGCGCGCGCGCGACGCGCAGAGCAATGTCGCTCTGCACGTAGAAGACATTCGATATGGTTCGATCGTACTGCTCGCTCCAGATCGTCTCGCCGCCGGGTGCCGCGATCAGTTGTACGCCCACGCGCACCTGCGAGCCTGACTGGCGCACAGTTCCAGTGAGCACGGAGCCGATTTCGAGCTCTCGTGCCATCTCCGGTAGCTGCGCCGCTGCGCCGGGATACCGCGACGTGGCGACGCGGCCAATCACGCGCAGCGAGCTCACTTTTGCGAGCTGCAGCGTTACCTCTTCGGTGACGCCGGCGGCGAAATAGGCCTGGTCGGCGGCGCCGAGATTTTCGAACGGCAGCACCGCGACACCGCGGGCCTGCGGAACCACCGCGAGTGGTGGAGAGGTGTCACGTGCGCTCCAGTACGACCAACCACCGGCAATCGCGGCAATCGCGGCGATCGCGAGCACCGCGAGCGTCACACCCAGCACGAAAACGGACGCTCGTGACGTCGCTCGAGGTAATGCGACGCGCGCAGCGGAACCGCTGATCGCCTCGAGCGCGAAGCGCAGATCCGCGGCGCTCTGGAAGCGATTCGCCGGTTGCTTCCCCAGCGCACGCGAGACGATGCGCGCGAGTGGCTCGGCAATGCCGGCGCCGTCACCGAAAGAGGGCGGATCGGCGTGAAGCGTTGCATGCAGCGTGTCGATGGACGACTCACCCGTAAACGCGCGACGACCCGCGAGCATCTCGTAGAGTACGCAGCCGAGCGCGAAGATGTCGGCGCGATGGTCGACGGCCTGGCCGCGCACCTGCTCGGGCGCCATGTAGCCCACCGTGCCGAGCACCGCGCCGGCACTGGTGCCATCGGCGGTCACGGTGTTCGCCGCCTCACTGCTCGGGTTGGCCGCGCCGGCACTCTTCGCAAGCCCGAAGTCCAGAATCTTGACGTGACCATCATTCAGCACGAACACGTTGTCCGGCTTCAGATCGCGATGGACGATGCCGCGCCCGTGCGCCGCCTCGAGCCCGCGCGCGATCTGCGTGGCAATGGCGATCACCTTCGATGGCGGCAGCGGTCCGCTCCGCAGCACGTCGCGCAGCGTCTGCCCCTCGAGCAGCTCCGCGACTGCGTAGCGGACGCCATCCTGGTTGCCGAAGTCGTGAATCGCCAGGATATTCGGGTGCGAGAGTGCCGCAATCGCCCGCGCCTCGCGCTCGAAGCGCGCGATGCGATCGGGATCGGTGCTGAGCGTCTCGGGGAGCAACTTTATGGCGACCTCTCGCCGCAGGTTGCTGTCGCGGGCGCGATACACCTCGCCCATGCCGCCCGAGCCCAGGAGGGCGACGATTTCGTAGGTGCCGAGACGCATGCCTGGCATGACGGCCATGTCGCTATCGGCGGGATGCTACCACGCGTAGGTGTGGCAGCTCCGCTCGACCGCCCCTTTGGTCAGGACGCGTCGGGTTCCCTCGGATGCACCACCAAATCGAACGCGCGGCCATCGCGCAGTCGGACGGCTGCGACATGACGAACGTTGCGGGTCGTCAACCGGCGGACACCGAGCGTTCAGCGAGCGCCACGACCGAGCCGTCCACGAGACCGGAGTCGAGATCGGCAACCAGGCGGTCCACTGCTGAGGCACGGCGCCGGGGAGTGAGTCGGCACACTGGGTTCCAATCGTTCGAGTGGACGAAATTCGCTGAAGGTGGGATAATCCCACCATGGTTGTTACACTCGATGCGAAACGCCGGCTGACGGTTCCGACGGCCCTCGCACCGGCCAAGCCTGGCGACTACTTCGATGCGCACTTCGACGCCGAAGAGGACGCGATCGTCTTCCGTCGCCTGGGAGGGCGCGAGAACTGGCTGGCGGTGTTGAAGGAGTGTCCCGTGAGCCCAGACGACGTGCCGTTACGGCGGCGCGAACTGCCGAAGCGGCGGAAGCTGTGAGCTGGCTGCTCGACACCGACGTCATCTGTCAGCCGGCGAAGAAGAAGGGCGATCGCAAGGTGATCGCGTGGCTCGAGGCTGAGCAGGATCGCTGCTACACGAGCGCCGTCGTCATCGCGCAGTTGGCGTACTGGGTGCGAACGAAGGAAGGCCGGCAGCGACAGACGTTACAGGCGTGGCTCACACGGCTGGTGGACGCGCTGCAAGGCCGTATCCACGGGTTCAACGTGTCGGTGGCGCACGTCTGGGCGGAGCAGGAGCGACTGCTCGAGAAGGCTGGTCAGCGCATGCCCGTCGAGGACAGCTACATCGCGGCAACGGCGCGACGACACGGATTGACGATCGCCACGGGGAACGACCGAGACTTCAAGCGACCCGGGCTCAAGATCTTCAACCCGTTCAAGGAACTGCCATAGGCGCACGGCGCCTCGGTCTCACCGGAATCTCCTGCCCGGAGCAAGAAGGCGAAATACCAGCGAAACACCCTCACCATCACGCCGCTTCTCGAATCAACCAGGGTCGAAAATCTTCCGATCATGCCGAGCTGCTCGATGGAGCCGGGAGACGTTCGACGTGATAGCCGAGACTTCGCAGTTCGCGGATCATCTTGCGCGCACGCACCTTCTTCGCGTCTTCGCTGACGGCCGGCCCCCGTTCCTCGTACCGCACGCGCTCGTGCAGGATCTTCCAGATCAATCGACACAAACGGTGGGTGATTGCGCCGATGGCCTGGGCATGTCCGAGACGTGGGACGATCCGACGGTAGGCGACGGAGAAGATCGTCCCCTTGGCTTTGACGGCAGCATTGGCGGCCTGATTCAAGACGCGCCGCATCTGACGATTGCCTTTGGGGGACGGTGGCTGTAGTTGACGCCCGCACTCTCCTCGTTGCCGGGGCAAGCGCCCATCCAGGAGGCGAGGTGCTTCGGTGAGGGAAACGTGGCCGCCGTGGCGCCGACTTCCGCGATGATCTGTTGCGCTGAATCGACGCCGAGTCCAGGGACCTCGGCGAGGCGTTGCACCGCGGCGTGGTGAGCGGCAAGCAGGTCGGCCATCTGCTGATCGAGTTGTCCGAGGTGATCCTCGATCACGCGCAGCTCTTCGAGCGTGAGCTTCAGCAGCCGACGGTAGACGGGATGCAGTGTCGGACACGCTTGGAAGGCATCGCACAGCTGCTCCGGAGTGGCACGCAAGCGCGGGGCCGCGAGCTTCGTGAGGGCGGCGGGATCCGTTTCACCCTCCGCCAGCGCTTGCAGCATGCGGCGAGCGCTGATGCCCAGCAGGTCCGAGAGGATGCGGAAATCGTCCAGTGCGGCGAGCCACTTTTTTGTTGTTTCTTGAACCGCCCGGGACAGGCAATGACTAGCCGCCCTGGTATCCAGGGCGCGCCTTCACTTTCGCGCCCGAGCGATTCACCCTGACCTCGAGCTTGCGCCAGCCGTCCTTCGGCACGTTCTTCGGCGTGTAGGTGACGAGGTATCGATAGCGGAACTCATCCAGGATCGCGCGAAACGTCTCCGACAAGTCGTCGTCGCGGCCTACTTCATGCAGCCGGCCGCCGGTGAGCTCCGCGAGCTCGTCAAGAAACTCCGGCCGCGCGCCCTTTGAGGGCGATTGGATAGACGACGACGTCCGACCGGCGCCCCATGTCGAGCAGTCGTTCGGCGCGGAGGTAGCTGGCGGTGTCGAGGCCGTCGCTGAAGACCATCAACAGCGAACGGCGGGCATCCGATTCCCCAGCCATCATGCCAGCGAACACGCCATCGACGAGCGCGGTCTGGCCGTCCGGCGTGGCTTCGGCGAGCGCGTCGATCGCGCACTCGCGGCTGGAGACGAGCGTGCATCGCAGGGTCACGACGTTATCGAACGTCACGAGCGCGACCCGATCGTCGGGAAGCAGTTCGGCGATCAACGCCCTGCTCGCGGCCCGCAGCCGCTCGAGCGGCTCGCCGGCGACGCTGTCGCTCAAGTCGAACGCCAGGGCGACGTTCAGCGATGTCTCGCCGAAGCTGACGACATCCACGTCCTGCGGCACGCCGTTGTCGCGGATGGCGAAGTCGGCCGCGGTCAGCCCGCGCATCGGGCGGCGGGACGAGTCCGTCACGAGGACGTCGACGCGAACGCCGTCGACGCGCGCCGAGAAGGTCGGTTGCATCGCGATCGCCGCCGTGGAGGCGAGCAGGGCCAGCATCGCGATGGTGCGGATCATTGTCGCGGGCTCCTGAACGGCGCGCGCAAATCCTCGAGCAGTGCTTCCATGTGCGTCGCGTCACCGTCGTAGTATTCCCACCATGGGTCGTCGCCCGCGCGCGTGGACGGCGGCTTCGTAATCGTCGGCATGAGGACGTCGAGCGCCTGCGCGGTGTCGCCGATGGCGCGAAGGGCCGAGGCCAGCCCGAACCGCGCCGCCTGCGCAGTGGGGAACAAACCGATCGCGCGCCGATACGATGTGCCGGCGTCTGCCGTCCGGCCCAGCGAGAACAGCGCGTCGCCCGCAAAAAGGAGCGCGTAATACTGCATCGTCCGATCGGTCGCTGTCGCCGCCACCTGCTCCGCCAGCGACCGGCCCTCGTCGTGCTTTCCCTGCTCGATCAGCACGCGCGCGAGCCTCAAGCGCGTTTCGAAGAATGCGGGATTCAGGACCAGCGCGCGGCGCAGCAGGCCTTCGGCGCGCCGTAGTTCAGTCCGCTGGTCGTCGATCCCGCTGGTGGGCACGCCCTGCGAGACTGCCGTCACGCGGACGAAGTTCTGCATCAGCGGCGCGGCCAGCGCTTCATGCAGCCGCGCCTCGGCGAACAAGACGCGAGGAGCATCGCCCACGACACGGCGTGCGCGTTCGAAGTGCGCCAGAGCATCGGAGTAGCGTCGCTGATCCACGAGGTACGCGCCGATGGTGGCAAACCACTGCGCGACGAACGGGTCGCGCGGCGCCGTGACCGCGTCAAGCATGTCCATGGCCAGCTCCCAGTGCAGGTTGCTGTACTCGGTGCTCTGGTACTCGGCGTCCTTGCTGACGACGTCGACGCGGCGGTCGTTCCGCGCGCGGGCCCAGTCGGGCAGCGGCTGCCGGCTGACCGGCGTTGCGGTCACGGCCGGCGGGTCGAGGAAAATCGCGGCGTCGGTGTGGAGGATGGCGGCGCGACGCCGAAACTGATCGGCGCGACCAACAAGCCGCGCCTGCGCTTCTTCGCGAACCATCGCGCGCTGGCGCCCGCTCAGACGGGCGCGCCGGATTGCCGCGCGCGGATCGTCGTTCCTCGCGGGCGTGCCGGCAAATGCCTCGAAGAACGGCTGCATCGATTCGAGATCGTTGTAACTCCAGTCGACAGCCGCCAGGGCTCGATCGGATTCGCCCGCCTGATGCTGCATGACCGCGTCGGCCCATCCGCGCAGCATGTCCATGGCGCGGTTTCTGGGGTCCTGTTGCGCTGCGGCCAGCGCAGCCGGCAGCGCCAGCGCGATGACGAGCGCGCGGCTCATCGGGGAAGCCGATCGACGAGGATGTGGGCCATGCGGTGAGCGGCCTCCGGGACGCATTCGAAATATAACTCCGGTTCGATGAGTTCCAGTTCGATCAACAGCGTCCCGGGAGCGGTGAACGAAACGGCCGCCCGGCCGCCATGCGCACTTGACTTGTCTATTACGTACAACGCTATACTCTGTCGTACGTAATATGAACGACCCGACGCTACTCATTCTGGCCAGCCTCGCCGAAGGCGACAAGCACGGCTATGCCATCCTCACCGATGTCAAGACGTTCGCGGGAGTCGAGCTCGGCGCCGGCACGCTCTACGCGGCGATCACGCGTCTCGAGAATCGCGGCTTCATCAAAGCCCTGCCCGCCGAGGACCGCCGCCGTCCGTACCGATTGACGCCGCTGGGCCGACGGCACTTGAAGGATCAACTGGCGGTGCTCGCTCCGGTGATGCAGGTCGGCTTGCTCCGGCTCGAGCAGTCATGAATCGCTGGGCTCGTCTCGCGATGCTGGTGTATCCGCGCCGCTGGCGGCAGCGCTACGGCATCGAGCTCGAAACGCTCGTCGACGATACGGGAGGCGGGTGGCGGGTGGTGGCCGACGTGACCCGGCATGCGTTGCTGATGCGGACGCGCGATCACCTGCGACGACTGGCCGCCGCACCCGTGTTCACGATTACGGCGGTGGTGACGCTCGCCATCGCCATTGGCGCCAACACCGTCATCTTCAGCATCGTCAACGGTCTGCTGTTGCGTCCGTTGCCGTTTCCCCAGCCCGAGGCTCTCGTCGGGGTGTGGCATGTTGCACCGGGATTCGTGAGCGGTCCGTTGAACCAGGCCGCGTTTACATATTTCACATACCGAGACGAGGCGACGTCCTTCGAGGACATCGGTCTGTGGATGAACTCCAGAGCAAGCGTGATCGGCCGCGGCGACCCTGAGGATCTTCCAGCCCTGTTGGTCACGGACGGCACACTTGCCGTGTTGGGAGTGCGACCGTCGGCCGGGCGATTCTTCAGCGAAGCAGACGACGCACCCGGCAGCCGCGAAACCGTGGTCATCAGCCACGCGTATTGGCTGCGAGCCTTTCAAGGCAGTGCATCGGCGATCGGCCAATCTCTGGTCGTTGATGGGCGGGCCCGCGAGGTGATCGGCGTCCTGCCGGATCGATTTCGCCTGCTGCAGCATGCGCCCGATCTGGTGCTGCCGCTCCGTCTGAATCGCGCTCAAGCGCAGATTGGCCTGTTTCGCTATCAGGGGATCGCGCGCCTCAAAGCGGGCGTGTCGATCGAGCAGGCCACCGCCGACCTTACCAGGCTGATTCCGGGAATGCCGGATCGATTTCCGATCCCCGCCGGCTTTTCGCGAGACATGTACGAAGCCTTCCGGCTTGCGCCGGACATCCATCCGCTGCGCGACGATCTCACCGGCAGTGTGAGCGGCATGCTGTGGATCGTGTTCGGTGCCGTTGCGCTGCTCTTGATCGTGGCCTGCGCGAACGTCGCAAATTTGTTCCTGCTCCGCGGGGAGAATCGCCGCCGGGAGTTCGCGGTCCAACTGGCGCTCGGCTCCGGCCGCGCTCGCGTCGCCGGACAGCTGCTGGGCGAGGCGCTGACGCTGTCACTCGGCAGCGGCCTCCTCGGGGTGGCGATCGCGCACGCCGGTCTGCGATTCCTGCAACGCACGGCCGGAGACCAGATCCCGTTGATCGGGGAGATGACGATCGATCTCCCGACGATCGGATTTGCCCTGATACTGGCAATGCTCGCCGGCCTGGTGTTCTGCGCGCTGCCAATCTTCCGGTTCACACGGCCAAATCTGCCGGAGGCGCTGAAAGAGAACGGACGCGGCTCGAGCGATGCGCATGGCCGTCATCGCACACGCAACGCGCTGGTCGTCGCGCAAGTCGCCATCGCGCTCGTTCTGCTCGTCGGTGCGACGCTGATGGTGCGCACGTTCGTTGCGATTCGCGATGTGAGACCGGGCTTCGCGGATGGCGAGCAGGTGCTGACACTCCGGATCAACATCGCCGATGCCGTGTCGCCGGATCCGGAGGCGACCGCGCGCCTGCACGAGCAGATCGTCCGCGGCATCGCCGGTATTCCCGGCGTGCGAGACGCCGCTCTGTCGTCCTCCATCACGACCGACGGCGCCAATCGCAGGGATCCGCTGTTCGTGGAAGGCCTGATTGGCGAGGCCGGGCGCATGCCGCCCGTCCGCCGCATGAAGTGGGTATCGCCGGGCTACTACCAGACGATGGGAAATCCGATTGTCGCCGGACGCGACTTCACCTGGCCGGAGGTCCTGGCACACCGCGAGGTCGCGATCGTCTCAGATAGTCTGGCGCGCGAGACATTCGGGAGCGCGCCAGCGGCCCTCGGCCGGCGCGTGCGAGCGTCACCGACCAGTCCGTGGCGCGAAATCGTCGGCGTGGCCGGCAATGAACACGACGACGGTCCGACGCGGCCGCCGACACCGATCGTCTATTGGCCGTTTCTGCAGGAGAACCATGCACCCGGCCGGATCACCGTCGAGCGCACGCTGGTGTACGCGGTCCGGAGCGATCGCGTGAGCGACGCTGGATTGCTGCGCGACATCCAGCAGGCGATCTGGGCCGTCAATCCCGCCTTGCCGATCTCACGCGTTGAGACGGTCGACGACGTGTATCGCCGTTCGACCGCTCAGGGATCGCTGACGTTGATGATCCTGGCGATCGCTTCGGGTGTGACGCTACTCCTTGGCGTCGTCGGCGTCTACGGCGTGATCGCGTATGTCGTCGCACAACGCCGGAGAGAAGTCGGCATCCGGCTGGCGCTCGGCGCGACGGGGCATGATGTGGTCCGTCTCTTTCTAGGCCGCGGTCTGGCGATCGTTGCAGTCGGTCTGGCAATCGGCACCATCGCAGCGGTCGTTGGATCGTCGGCCCTCAGCACGTTGCTCTTCGGCGTCGACCGCCTCGATCTGCCGGTGTATGGGCTTGCGATCGCCACTTTGGCGGCCGTCGCCGGGGTGGCGATCTGGTTGCCGGCGCGACAAGCCGCGACGACGCCGCCGGGAATCATCCTGCGCAGTTAGCGTCCGAGCTGCTGGCGCGGCTGAGCGGCTGACCACCGGCGCCCCAGCGTCCGCCGTGACGCCGGACGCTGCCCACGTCCTGTTCGCGTTGACCGGAAACCAGGACCTCGCGATGGTTTCGCTCGATGGCACACGCCGCGTGCAAGCGCTCTCGAACCATCCCTCGACCGAGCGCAACGGCATCGTCTCACCGGACGGCCGCTGGCTGGCCTACGAATCGGACAGCTCGGGCCGGTTCGAAATCTACGTCCGGCCGTTTCCCAACGTGGCGGCGGGCCAATGGCTGATTTCCACCGCCGGTGGCACTCGGCCGCTCTGGTCCCCGAACGGTCGAGAGCTGTATTACGTAGCGTCCGGAGGTGCCGTCTAGGCGAGCCCGATTCATCCGCGCAATGGCGTGTGGAGCTCCGAGAGGCCTACGAAAATCGTCGATGGTCGATATGAGACCGAAGGTGTGCGCGACCGCCGAACGTATGACGTGTCGCCCGACGGGCGGCGCTTCCTCACTGAATAGTCTATTCCTGACACCGAATTGGTCCTCTCGATTCAGTGCGTCCAACGCTACTCCGTCCTCAGCGCGACCGTCGGCTCGATAGTGAGGGCCCGGCGTGTCGGCACCACGCAGGCAAGCAGGCACACGCCGAACATCAGCGCCGCATAGCCAGCTTGCATCATCACCGCTGCGGCGGTGAGCCCACCGGCTTCGCCGGCGCCCGGACCTTCGCTATACGGATACATGACCGTCGCCGCAACGATGATCGCGATGCCAGCCAGCACGCCAAGACCCATTTGCATGAGCGGGCGGCGGAAGATGGCCATGAGGATGCGCTGACGGCTGCCGCCGAGCGCCACCCGCACGCCGATCTCGCGGGTGCGACGCGCGACCACAAACGCCATGACTGCGTAGAGACCCGCCAGCGACAAGAGCAACGCGACCGATGACATCACGACCGTGATGCTCATCCACAGACGGATGACGAATAGCATCCCGTCGTTAATCTCGTTGACACGTTGAATCTGGACGAGGCGGAGCGAGGGATCAACCGCCGCTGCAATTTGCCGCACCTGCGGCGCCACAGTCATCGGATCGCCGCCGCGCACGTGAATCATCATGTGCACATCGTCAAAGCGATCGGGTGTGCCGGGAAGATAGAAGCCTGCGAACGGCCCTTTCCGATACGGAACACCCACCTCAAGCTTGCCGACCAGCCCCACGACCGAATACCACTTGCTCGGCCCGTCGGGATTGCCGGGGCGCACGAAGCGAACCTGCTGGCCAATGGGATTTCGTCCTTGCAGCACGTTATCGACGAACCCCTGGTCGACAATGGCCGCGAGGGCGCCGGGTTCGGCGTCCGCGGCGTTGAAGGCGCGTCCCGCCAGGATGGGCGCGTCCAGCACGTCGAAGTACAAAGTGTCGGTTTCGGCAACGGTGGCATAGCGAAACGGTCCTGGTGCTTCCGGATCGCGAGCGGTCTTTTCAGCAGCGTCGTCGCCGAGCTCGATCCTGCGCTCCGGGTATTCTCCGCCCGGCAGGGTTTCCGCGAACGTCACTCCGGCCACGCCCGGCAGCTCGGCGACCCGGCGGCGCAATTCTCCGAGCGTTGCCGCCATCCGCGCGTCGCGCTCGACTGTGGCGACATCGGGTTTGGCGTTGCTGTCGACGGGAGCGTCGCGTTCCACTTGCACCGCGAGGAACTGA
>JALDXK010000027.1:0-20819 GCA_032155105.1 Acidobacteriota bacterium | reverse complement strand
ATCATCGGCGCGCCGGCCGCGGCCACCTACACCGGGCAGGCGCTGACGCAGGCGATCGCCGGCGGCACGGCGCGCCCGCGCGTGGTCTCGCTCATCGTGCTCGACGCGATGCGCGCGGATTACTTCGACAAGCACGCCGGCGTGATGCCGACGCTGACGCGGTTGCGCAAGGAAGGCGCCTGGTTCTCGGAAGCGCGCACTGTTGTCTTGCCGACGGTCACCGGCGTCGGGCACGCGACGATCGGCACCGGCACCGATCCGCGCATTCACGGCATTGTCGTGAACACGCTCTTCAACCGCGCGACGGCGAAGCGACAGGAAGCCTACGACCAGCTCGATACGCGCGAACTCATGGCATTGACGCTCGCCGACACCTGGAACCTCGCCACCGACGGCAAGGCGGTGATCATTGGCCAGGGTGGTGCCATCCGCGCCACCGCAGGCCTGGTCGGCCGCGGCGCCTGCAACATCTCGGGTCGTAAAGTACAGGCGGCGAGTTACGGCGGGCCGGATGGCGGGTGGGAGACGAATACGACCTGCTACACGATGCCTGAAGCGCTGAAGCGGTTCGTCGGCCGCAAGGTCTGGGAAGCTGCCGGCGGCACCTGGATGGGCCACGACATTGCGAGCGCGTCGAAGTTCCGCGCCTCGGCACTGTTCCAGAAGTACGAAGCCGAAGCCCTGCGCGCGGTGGTGGAAGAGTCGAACGTCGGCGCGGACGAGATCACCGACCTGGTCCTCGTGAACATGAAGGGGCCCGACTACGCCGCGCACGCCTACGGTCCCGATTCACGCGAGCTAGTCGAGACGCTGGCCGAGCTCGACCGGCAAATGACCGCGTACCTCGCGCTGATCGACAAGAAGGCCGGCGCAGGCCGCAGCCTGCTGGTGATCTCGGCCGACCACGGCACGCCCGCCGAGCCGCGCGCGCCTCAGCGGCGCTACTTTCTCGACGAGATCATCGCGATGTTGAACAAGCGCTTCGACCCGACCGGGGCGTTCATCCAGTTTTACGACGATGCGGCCAACAACCAGCTGCACTTGGATGCGGCGCGGCTGCAGTCCCTCGGCTTTTCGTTGAAGGACGTGGCGACGTTCCTGGAGACCGATCTTTTCGCGGCCGCGTTCACTGAGGATGAAGTCAGGGCGGCGCAGGCGAGATTACCCAAGTAGCTTTCTTTTCGCCGTCGTTATTCGTCCTTCGTCATGTCACATCGCGCGATCCGACACCCCGGTGACGCCGGAGTGACGCGCGCAGTTCGCGCAGCAGAACATCCGCGTTTCCGATTCGATGCCGTGACCGATGATCTTGCAGCCGCAGTGCTCGCATTCCGGCGCCAGCTCGTGTATGGCGCATTCAAAGCTGTCGAACGTGTAGGTCTTACCGGCCATATGCACTTCGAAGCTCTTGTCGTAGTTGTTCCCGCAGACGTCACACTTGGCCATGTGATCCCTCCCGCTGCCGATCGCATGCAACGTTGCGGCCACGTGTGCCGGGGTCGCAACCTCAGCGGCTGCGCGCGCTAGAGAAACGTCGCGATTTCGTCGAGACGCTTCTTGCCGATCTCGGGCACGGTCGCATCCTCCGCCGGGTAACCGACAACCAGCAGCAGGTAGGGCTTCTCGTTCGCCGGGCGGTTGAGAATCGTGTTGAGGAAACCCATCGGGCTTGGCGTGTGAGTCAGCGAGACGAGCCCCGCGTGGTGCACGGCGGTGATCAGCATGCCGGTGGCGATGCCCACTGACTCCTGCACGTAGTAGTTCTTGACCTTGCGGCCGTCGGGCAGCACGCCATAGCTTTGCGCGAAGATCGCGATCAGGTACGGCGCCGCTTCCAGAAACGGTTTCTGATCGTCCGTGCCCAGCGGCGCGAGCGCGTCGAGCCACTCCTGCGGCGCGCGCCCGTGATAGAACTCGCGCTCCTCTTGCTCGGCGGCGTCCCGAACCTGCTTCTTGATGGCTGGGTCGGAGACGACCACGAAATGCCACGGCTGGAGGTTGGCGCCGCTCGGCGCGCTGCCGGCCGTCAGCAGGCAGGCCTCGATGGCCTGTTTCGGGACCGGCCGGTCGGAGAAGTGCCGGACGGTCCGGCGCCGTGCCATCAATGAATGGAACCCGGCGGCGCGCTCGGTGATCTCTTGCGCGGGACGGACCTCGAAATCCGCCAACGGCCTGAATCTGGGCTCTGCCATGCGCCATAGCCTACCGTGTCATCACGCAGCCGAATCGCTCCCTCGGGCACCTTGACGGCGCCGCAAAAGAGGCAGAGTATCGGCCCAGCCAGCGCGCCACTGGTCACACGTTTTGCTTTTTGTCACCCCTACAGCCGGTTTCGTCACAGGAGAATCAGATGCGCTCTATGGCCTGCGTCGTCGCGCTCCTCGTCCTGCTCCTACCAGCCGCGCCCGCCGGCGCGCAATCCACCGCCGCTACACTGGCGGGCTCGGTCGTCGACGAACAGAAGGCGGCCCTCCCGGGCGCAACCGTAACGGTGCTTAACGTGCAGAGCGGCCAGCCGCGCACCGTGGTCACCGATGGGCGCGGGGCCTTCCAGATTATCGGCCTGCCGCCAGGCCGCTATGAGCTCACCGCCGAATTGGGCGGCTTCGCCAGGCTGGTCCGCTCCGACATCGTGCTGACGGTGGCCCAGGAACTGACGCTGCCGCTCACGCTGCGGGTCGCGGCGCTCGAGGAGGCGGTCACCGTCACGGCCGAACTTCCACTCGTCGAGACCACGCGATCGGCCCTCGGCACGACGATCACCACGTCGGAGATCGAGGAACTGCCGATCGCCGGGCGCAACTTCGCGACGCTGGCGCAGCTCACACCCGGCGTCACGAGCACTGCCGGCAGCGGCATCTCGTCTGCCGGCCAGTTGACACGTAACAGCACGTTCCTGATTGACGGGCTCAGCAACGACGATGATTCGGTCGCCGGCCAGCGCGGCGGATTTTCGGTCGACGCGATCAAGGAATTCATCGTCGTCTCCAACAGCTTCAGCGCGGAGTACGGCCAGTCGTCGGGCGCCATCGTCAGCGTGGTGACGCGCTCCGGCACCAACGCGATGGAGGGCCGCGCCTTCTACTACCATCGCGACGATTCCTGGGATGCCGCGACCGCGGCCTCGAAGCTGGTCACGCCGACGCCGCCCAAGTCGAAGCTCGAACAGAAAATCGTCGGCGGCTTCTTTGGCGGCCCGATCCGGCGGAACAAGGCGTTCTACTTCGGATCGATTGAATACACGACGCGCCTCACCGAAAACCTCGTGACGGCGCCGACCGCACCGGTATTCCTGCCCAACGATCCGATCGTGTTCGAGCAGCCGCTGACCAACCCGCAATTCATCGGCAAGGTGGACCTCAACCTCGCCGACACCAACACGCTGGCGTTGCGCTACCGGATCGATTCCGATCGCCTCGAGGGCACGGGCATCGGCGGCACGGCCACGCGCGAACGCGGTCAGGATCGCGACCGGCGCGACCAGGACTTTGCGCTGAACGACTCGTGGGTGGTTGGCGCGCGCGGCGTGAACGAGTTCCGCATGCAGGTGTCGCGGCGCTACTTCAACTGGGACGTCAGCAACTACTGCCCCGGCTGCCCGACGGTCAACCGTCCCGGGCTGGGTCTCGGCAAGGCGTCCAACATGCCGCAGGGCCGCACCGAAGATCGCATCCAGCTCGCCAACACCTTCAACTGGATTGTGCCCGACAAGGTGGGCAGCCATTCGCTGAAGGCGGGCGTGGACGCCAGCTTCATCGATCTTTACTCGCTGTTCCACAACAACCTGGACGGCACCTTCACGTTCACCACCTCGGCACCATTCAATCCCAACGTGGGATCGACCTACCCGACCCAGTTCACGGGGAACAGCGGCGATCCGGAGTTGAACCTGAACAACAACATCTATGCGGTGTTCCTGCAGGATCAATGGCGGCCGCTCGATCGCTTCACCATCAACATGGGGCTGCGATGGGATTACGAAGACGTCGTCGGCATCGAGCACGACAAGAACAACGTCGCGCCGCGATTCGGCGTGGTGTGGGACGTGAACGGTTCGGGCCGCACGGTGCTGCGCGCCAACGCCGGCATCTACTACGACCAGATCTTCCTGAACATTCCGCTCAACGCCGAGAACGCCAAGAAGTTCGTGCAGACCCTGATCACGAATCCGGGCTATCCCGATCCACTCGGGCCGAACCCGAACCGGGTGGGCGGGCCGATCACGCCGATTCCCAGCTCGACGCAGTTCGCGGAGGGCAACCGGACGCCGTATACGGAGCAGATCACGGCCGGCATCCAGAAGCAGATTGGCACCACGTTCTCAATCTCCGCCGACCTGGTTCGCGCGCGTGGCCAGGGGCTGCTCCGCTCGATCGACAGCAACTACCCCGACCTCGACGATCCCCTGCGCCGGCGCCCCAATCCCAATTTCCAGCGCAGCACGGTGGTCCAGACGGCAGGCAACTCGTGGTACACCGGCCTGCAGATGGGCGTGGAGAAGCGCCTCTCGCAGAACTACAGCTACACCATTGCCTACACGCTGTCGGAGACCGAGCGCGACACCGAGGACTTCAATTTCTTCCCGGTCGATCAGCGCTTCTACGAGCGTGAGCGCGGTCCGGCGTCGAACGATTCCCGCCACCGTGTGTCGGGCGCGCTGACGCTGCAGCTGCCGTGGCGCATCCAGGCCGGCACGCTGATCGCGGCGCGGTCGGAGCTCCCCTACAACATCACCACCGGCGCCGACGACAACCGCGATACCCAGACGAACGATCGGCCGGCTGATACCGGGCGCAACGCCGGCCGCGGCGCCGTGCTCTTCCAGGCCGACTTGCGCGTGAACAAGTCCGTCCAGATGCGCGGCGTGGATTTGGAGTTCATTGCCGAGGTCTTCAACCTGACGAACACGAAGAACTGGTCGAACTTCGACGGCAACCAGCGCTCGACGACCTTCGGCAAGCCGACCAACGGCGAGCTCACACGGCAAGTCCAACTCGGTGTGCGCGTGGACTTCTAAGTCTCGCGGCGACGAACCTTTAGGTTCGTCGATCTACTCAGTCTCTCGCGGCGACGAACCTCTACCGGGGCAGGCGGGACTTTAAAGTCCCGCCTCTACCTCGGGCCGGGAGGCAGGTGCTGCACGAAGTAACGCGCGATGAGCTTGTAGATGTGCGGCGTGGTGCCATCGCCTTCCGAAATGCTGTGCGACCGGTTCGGATACATCATCGCGTCGAACGGCTTGCCCAGTTCGATCAGCCGGTTGACCAGCTTTTCCGTGCCCTGCGCGTGCACGTTGTCGTCGCCGGTGCCGTGAATTACGAGCAGCTTGCCTTGGAGCCCTTCCGCAAAGTTGATCGCCGACCCGACCTTGTAGCCCTCGACGTTCTCCTGCGGCAGACCCATGTAGCGCTCCTGGTAGATCGTGTCGTAGAGCCGCTGATCCGGCACCGGCGCCACTGACACGCCGACCTTGTAGACGTCGGGGAACCGGAACATCGCGTTCAGCGTGTTGGTGCCGCCGCCGCTCCACCCCCACACACCCACGCGCTCGCGATCGAGATACGGATGCTTCGCGATGAGCGCGCGCACCGCGGCCGCCTGGTCCTTCGACGACAGATCGCCGACCGTGCCGTAGACGACCTTCCGCCACTCGGTGCCGCGCGGCGCCGGCGTGCCGCGATTGTCGATGCTGATCACGATGTAGCCGGTGTCGGCCAGTGCGCGATGAAACAGCATCTGGCTGCCGCCCCACGCGTCGTTCACCGTCTGCCCGGCGGGCTCGCCGTAGACGTGCGTGATGAAGGGGTACGTCTTCGTGGCATCGAACACCGCGGGCTTGATCATGTAGCCGTCGAGCATCACGCCGTCGCCGATGTCGACACGGAAGAATTCGGCCGGCGGATTCAGCAGCGGCTTCACCTTGGCGGTCACCGCCGACAGATCGGTCAGCGCGCGAATCGGCTTGTGACTCGGCAGCTCGATGACTTCGGTCAACGACGGGGTTTCGAACGTCGAGTAGGTGTGGAACGCCATACGGCCGTTCGGCGACACGTCGTAGCGATGGGTGCCGGGCTGCGTCGGCGGCGTCACGCGCTCCGGAGCGCCGCTGCCATCGAGGCGCGTGCGATACAGGTAGCGCTGCCCCGCATTGTCGGGCGAGGCGCGGAAGTACATCCAGCCGCCCTTCTCGTCGAAGCCGGCAATGTCGATCACGTCGCCGTTGAACTTGGTGATCAGCTGGCCGTCGCCGCCTTCCCGCGGCACACGATAGACCTGGTTCCAGCCGTTCTTTTCGCTTTGCCAGAGGAAAGTGCGGCCGCCGTCGACCCACGGCACCGCTTCGTTGATGTCGACCCACTGCTTCGACTCGTCGCGGAAGATGCGCTTCACCGCGCCGCTTTTCACGTCGGCCGACAGGAAGTCGTTGCGATTCTGGAGCCGGTTGAGCTGCTGGATGGCCACGGTGCCCGAGTCGATCCAGCCGATGCGCGCGAGATACGTGTTGCGCGGATCGCCTTCGGTCTTGATCCAGGTGGTGGCGCCGCCGTCGCTGCTCACCACGCCGATGCGCGCGGCGGAGTTCGTGGTGCCGGCCTTCGGGTACGGAATCTTCGTGATCACCGGATACAGGGAATCCGTGTTGTTGATCAGCGAGAAGATGCCGACGCCCGAGCTGTCGAACTGCCAGTAGGCGATCGACGTGCCATCGGGGCTCCACCGGAACCCGTCTCTCACGCCGAACTCTTCCTCGTAGACCCAGTCCGACGTGCCGTTGATGATCGTCTCGGAACCGTCGCTGGTGAGCTGCGTGACGCGCCCATCGTCGAGCCGCTCGACGTAGATGTTGTTGCCGCGCACGTAGCCGACGCGGGTCGCATCCGGTGAGAACTTGGCAAACATCAGCGAGGCCTCAGGCGCATCCTTGCCGACCTGCTTGAGGCCGCCACCCTTTCCCCCTTCGCTTCGACCGTCACTCCCAAAAGCGTCGGCAGACAACGACAAGACCCAGTAGTCCCCGCGAGTGTTCTGGCGCCACACTTTGCGAGTGTTGGTGAAGATCAGGAGCTTGCTGCCGTCGCCGGACCACACGTAGTCCGCAATGCTGAGCGGCTTGGCGCCGCCGGCCGGGGTGAGCTGCTGGCTCGCGATGAGCACGCTGCGCGCGCCGGTGGCCGCGTCGTACCGGACGATGTCGAATCCTCCGCCATCACCAGGCGTGCGTTCGACCGTCGTGTAGGCGGTGCCATCGGCCAGCCATCGCGCGGGACCAAATCGTGGGAGCGCGTATTCGTTCGCCTTGTAGATGCGATCGATCTGCTGCTCGAGTTGCCCGACGCGGCTGTCCTGCGCGAGCGTCACCGCCGTGACGGCGAGGATGGCCACGGCGGTCACGGTCGGTCGAAGGCGATTCAGGGTCATGGTCTTCACATTATCCGCGCCTTGACCCGCCCGACGGAATACCGAAACTTGAAATCACAATTTGTGATTTCAAGTGGGCTAACGCCGGATGGCGCCTTACGTGGCGTCGTGGAAGATGATGCCGATCGTGTGTCGCTGACCGGATCGCACGCGGCTCACGCCGTGCCGTATGTTCACGCGGTAGATGCCGCGCGAGCCCTGGACCGGTCGATGGCACACCGCGAACGCCACCGCGTCACCTTGCCTGAGCGGCACCACCTCGGCTCGTGATTGCATCCGCGGCCGTTGTTCGGTCAACACGAATTCCCCGCCGGTGAAATCGTGCGCCGGCTCCGCCAGCAGGATCGCCACCTGCAACGGGAACGCGTGCTCGCCGTACAGATCCTGATGGAGCGCATTGAAGTCGCCCGCGCCGTACCGCAACAGCAGCGGCGTGGGCCTGGTCTGTCCTGCGGCGTGGCAACGCGTGATGAACTCGTCGTGCCGATCCGGATAACGCACGGCGCTGCCAAGCCACTCGCTCCACCTATTGGCGACGGGCACCAGCCGTGGATAGAGCGACGCGCGAAGCGTGGCGACCGGCGCCGGGAGCGGATACGCGAAGTACTGGTATTCGCCGCGTCCGAAACCGTGACGCGCCATGATGACCCGGCTGCGGAACCATCGTTCGTTGTCGTAGCAGCCGGCGAGCATTGCGCACTCGGCAGGCGCAAGCAGCCTCGGCATCAGCGCCCAGCCATACGCGTCGAGATGATCGGAGACGCCGGCCCAGTCGATGGCCTGAATGCGCGAATCGTGGGCTGCAGTGGTTGCGTGCTCAAGAGTGGTCATCGGACGACGATAGGGCGCCCGTGCCCCGGTTGGCATCCCGGTTCTTGTCGTCAAATCGGCAGCACCACGAATCCGGCTGGGCCGCGACGCTGCGGAGCCAACCGCGGTAGTTGGTGTCAAATGTCAGCGTCAGGCCAGCCAAATCACCGGTCGTCCCGTCTAAGATGCGAAACAGGGGTGCGCAGGGTCCACGAGGTGCGCAGGATGCACGGGGTGCTGAAGTGCTAAAAGTGCTTGGTGCGGCGGTGATCACGACCGTGCTAGCCGTCGGTCACCCCTCCGCTGAACAACAACCGGCCACCAACCGCCCCGGAGAGGCAGTCAAGCACGTCAGCTCGCTGCGCCTGCACGGCGTGGTCGAGCCGGTGCGCAGCCATCCCGTCTCAGCGCCACGCCTCACCGGCACACCCTTCCAGCTCGTCATCGTCACGCTCACCAAGGGCGGCTCCCGGGTCAAGCGCGGAGACTTGGTCGTGGAATTCGACCGCACCGCGCAAATCAAGGCGGCGCGCGACCGCGAGTACGAGTATCGCGACCTGCTCGCGCAAATCGAGAAGAAGAAGGCCGATCAGTTGATCGACAAGGCAGCGCGCCAGGCGGACTTCGCCGTGGCCGAGAACGCGCTGCGCCGCGCGGAACTGGATCTCAAGGGCATCGAGTTGCTGCCGGCGATCACTGCGGAAAAGAACCAGCAGGTGCTCGAAGAAGCGCGCGCCAAGGTGGCGCAGCTCAGGAAGACCAACGACCTCAAGGATCGCTCCGCCGCCGCCGACCTGCGCATCCTGGAGATCCAGCGTGAGCGCGCGAAGAATGCCTGGGACCACGCCACGCGCAACGCGGCGAAGATGCGCATCACTTCGCCGATGGACGGCCTCGTCGTACTGAAGTCGATCTGGAAGCAAGGGACGATGGGCGAGGTCCAGGAGGGTGAAGAGGTCCGCTCGGGCATTCCCATCCTCGAGGTCGTCGATCCGACCACGATGCGGGTGCGCGCCAACGTCAACCAGGCCGACGCGGCGTTCCTCACACCAGGCGCGCCGGTGCGCGTCACGCTCGATTCGTATCCGGCCCGTCCTTTCCCCGGCAAGGTCGAATACGTTTCGCCGGTCGCCATCACCAGCTCGATGTCGCAGCGGGTGCGCACGTTCCTCGCGGTGTTCAGTGTCGACGGCACCGACGAGCACCTGCTGCCCGACCTCGCCGCGGCAATCGACGTCGCGGTGCCCGCCGCGAAGGGCGGACGATGAAGCCCCTCGCCTGGCTCTCGCGCCGCATCGCCATGACGGCGCTGACGGTAGTGGTTGTCGTCGCCACGGTGGTGTTCGCCACGCGATGGGTGCGCGCCGATATGTCGGAGGTGCCCACCATGGTGGTCGAGAAGAGCACCTTCGTGAACACGCTCGAAGTGCGCGGCGAGATCCGCCCGGTGCGCTCGGTCGTGCTCACGGCGCCATCCTCGGGCGGCAACGATCTGCAGATCATCAACATTGCCGCGAACGGTTCCACGGTCAAGGCCGGCGACGTGGTGATCCAGTTCGACGCCACCGCCCCGCAGCGCACGCTCGATCAGCGGCGATCGGATCTGCAGACCGCCCATGCCGAGGTGACGAAAGTGGAAGCCGAAGCGCGGCGGCGGATTCAGGCCGCGGAAGCCACGCTTGGTGATCTGCGATCGGTGGCAGCGCGCGCCCGGCTCGACCTGGGACGCCGCGAACTGGTGTCGTCGGTCGAATCCGAGAAGCTCGAGCTCGCCCTCGCCGACGCCGAGCACAGGGTGAAGGCGCAGCAGGCGAAACTGGAGGGTGAGAGGCGCGCCACCGCGGCAGACATGTCGATCGCCCGCCAGAAGCGCGACAAGGCCGCCTTCGACGTCGCCGACACCGAGCGCGTGATCGCCCGGTTGTCGATGCAGAGCCCGGCCGACGGGCAGATCTCGCTGATGCCCAACTTCCGCAACGCGCAGTTCTCGCGCACCGCGCCCGAGTTCAAGCGCGGCGATCGGGCGTGGTTTGGCGCGGCCATCGCGGAGTTGCCGGACCTGAGCGCGGTGCGCATGTCGTGCCGCGTCGACGAAGCCGATCGCGCGCGGGTACCGCTCGACGCGACGGTCCGCGTCCGCATCGACGCCATTCCCGATCGCGAACTGCCCGGCCAGATCGATCAAATCTCCATCGTCGCCAAGCCCGACTTCACCTCCTTCCCGCCGACCCGCAACTTCGACGTCACCGTCGGTCTCGCCGACACCGACACGCGCATCCGATCGGGCATGAGCGCCACGGCGATCATCGAGCTCGATCAGCTGCCCGGCGTGATCGTCATCCCCGACACGGCCGTGTTCTCACGCGACGGGCAATCGATCGTCTATGCCGTCTCGGGCCGCTCGATCGAGCCGCGGCCGGTCACCATCGCGCGACGCAGCCGCGATCGCGTTGCCATCACGGCCGGCCTCACCCCTGGCGAGCGGATCGCCATGCGCGACCCGACCATCGAGGCGGTGCGATGAAGAAGCCCTGGATCGTCACCGTCATCGTGACCGCGGTGCTGCTCGGCGTGGCCGCGGCGGGCTGGTCGCGAGTGGCCCCGGCCGCATCGCTCGTCCCGACGGCGCCCCTGCAGAAGGGGAAGATCGAGATCCGCGTGAATGCCACCGGCGATTTGCGCGCGACGCGCAGC
Source organism: Acidobacteriota bacterium (assembly GCA_032155105.1). Taxonomy (GTDB): domain Bacteria; phylum Acidobacteriota; class Vicinamibacteria; order Vicinamibacterales; family UBA2999; genus 12-FULL-67-14b. The sequence goes on along the minus strand of JALDXK010000027.1, from coordinate 9,896 downwards.
ACGCAGTTCTTCGTGCCGCCGATGGGCGGGCAGCTGACGATCCTCTCGCTCGCCAATTCAGGCACCGCGGTGAAGGCGGGCGATCTAATCGCCGAGTTCGATGCCAGCGAGCAGGAATTCGCGCTCGAGCAGGCCAACTTCGAGCTGCAACTGGCCGACCAGGAGATCGCCAAGGCTGAAGCTGAGGCCGCGGTCATCGCTGCGGACGACGAAGTGGCGCTGCTGACGGCGCGGTTCAACGTGCGGCGGGCCGAGCTCGATGCGCGCGCCAACGAGCTGGTCGGCTCGCTGGTGGCGCAGCAGAACCTGATGCTGCTGGAGGAAGCGCGCGCCAAGCTGGCGGCGCTCGAGAAGGAAGTGCTGAGTCACGGCGACACGTCGCGCGCCTCGACGACGATGATTCGCGAAAAGCGGGTCAAGGCGCTGGCCGCAGTGGCCACCGCGAAGCGCAACATCGACAGCCTGCGCGTCGTGGCTCCGTTCGACGGCTTCGTCTCGGTGCGCGCCAACTTCAACGCGCTCGGCGGCATCGTCTTTTCCGGCGCGTCGATGCCCGACTTCAAGGCTGGCGATGCGGCGGGCGGCGGCACGCTGTTCGCGGAGTTGATCGACACGACGCGGGTCGAGGTCACCGCGAAGCTGGCCGAAGCCGATCGCGCGAACGTGGCCCCAGGCCAGCCGGTCGAGATTCGCATCGACGCGTCGCCCGATATCCGGCTCACCGGCAAGGTCCGCGCCGTCAGCAGCGTCGCGTCGCGGCAGATGTTCGAAGGCGGCGGTGAGCGGAAGTTCGACATCGCGTTCGAAGTCGACGGCAGCCACGCCCGAGTACGACCCGGCGTGAGCAGCGCGCTCGCGATCACCGGGCAGTCTTTCGAGAACGTCGTCCATGTGCCGCGTGCGGCGATCTTCGACGTCACCGGGCAGCCGACGGTGTACGTGAAAACACCGCAAGGATTCGAACCAAAACCGGTGAAGGTGCTCGCCCGCACTGAGGCCACCGCGATTATCGAAGGCGTCGACGTGCCCGCGGACGTGGCGCTCGTCAATCCGATCCGCACCGCCACCACCAGGCCTGCGGGTCCCGCCGCGCCGCAACCCGGACGATGAGTACAACGCGTCCCCTCGACTCGCCGCCGGCCGATCCGCCGTTGACCACCCACCGGCGGCTCGCTCAGGGCAGGCCACAACGGCTCGCCGGACGGCTCACGCCCGACGTCCTTCTGCCCGATCTCGGGCGCAGCATCGACAACCTCCTGCTCCACAAGCTGCGCACGCTGCTTACGATGCTCGGCATGATCTTCGGCGTGGCGGCGGTGCTGTCGATGCTGTCGATCGGCGCCGGCGCGCAGCAGCAGGTGATGGCGTTCATCGAAGGTCTCGGCGTGCGCAACGTGATCGTCGAAGCGCGCGAGACCACCGATCGCCAGGCGTACCAGAAGATCCGCTTGCAGTCGCCGGGCCTGACGTTCCAGGACCTGCGCGCGATCCAGGCGGCGGTCCCCGGCATCGAGGCGATCACGCCGCGTAAGCGATTCACGCCCACGCAGGTCGTGCCCAAGCCCACCGGCGACATGCCGGTCGTCTATGGGGTTGAGCCGGGCTACCTCGACATCGCGTCGCTGCGCGTGGCGTCGGGCCGCTTCTTCGACGCCGGCGAGGCCGCGCGCGCCGCCGCGGTGTGCGTGCTCGGCGAGGCCGCGCGCACCGCCCTGTTCGGCGTCACCGATCCGCTCGGCGAGTTCGTGAAGATCGGTGAGCAATGGTTTCGCGTGATCGGCATCGCCGGCCCGCAAGCCACGGCGCGCGAGGGCGTCGGCGGCGTGCCGGCGCAGGATCGCAACAATCTGATCTACGTGCCGACATCAGCGGCGATCCTCAGGCTCGAAGACAACTACTCGCAGATGCGCGACGAGATCGACGGCGTCTATCTCCGCGTTGCGGCCTCCGTCGACATCTCATCGGCCGCGGCCGTGATGCGGGGTGTGCTCGACGCCAGCCACCGCGGCGCCAGCGACTACAGCCTGATCGTCCCCGCCGAGCTGCTCGCGGAACAGCAGCGCACCAAGCGGATCTTCGACATCGTGATGGTGGCGCTCGCCTCGATCTCGCTCCTCGTCGGCGGCATCGGCATCATGAACATCATGCTGGCCAGCGTGCTCGAGCGGACGCCGGAGATCGGCCTGCGCCGCGCGCTTGGCGCCACGCGCGTCGACGTGATCCGTCAGTTCGTGCTCGAGACCACGTTGCTCGCCGTGGGCGGCGGCGTGCTCGGGCTGCTGCTCGGTGTGGCCCTCTCGCAGGTCATTGCCAGCTTTGCCGGCTGGTCCACCGTGGTCACCGGCGGCGCGCTCGCCCTCGCGTTCCTTGTCTCGGTGCTGGTCGGCCTCGTCTCCGGCATCTATCCCGCCATGAAAGCGTCGCGCCTCGATCCCGTGCAAGCCCTGCACTACGAGTGAATTCGCTGATGTAGCATGTGCGGTTACGAGGCGAGCCTGCCAACTGATCCGTTCGCAGCTCGAGCGTAGAGCGGACCCCATGAAGACAGACGCGGAGATGTTGCAATTCCTTCAGGGCGGCGGTGAGACCGGCGCGTTGATTCGCGCGAAGAACTGGGCTGCAACTCCGCTCGGTCCGATCCAATCGTGGCCGCAGTCCCTGAAGACGACACTCGGGATCATGTTGAACTCCCGATACCCGATGTTCGTGTTCTGGGGCCCGGAGCTCATCAAGATCTACAACGACGGCTACCGCCCGATTCTCGGCGGCAAGCATCCGTACGCACTCGGCCAGCCGGGGCGCGACGTGTGGCCGGAGATCTGGTCCGACATCGAGCCGCTCGTCGTGCGAGCGCTGAGCGGTGATCCGACGTGGTCCGACGATCTGATGCTGTTCATGGAGCGCAACGGGTTTCCGGAAGAGGTCTACTTCACGTTTTCCTACAGCCCAGTGCCCGATGAGTCCGGCGGCATTGGCGGGATGTTCTGCGCCTGCACCGAGACCACCGGGAAGGTGTTGGGCGAGCGGCGGCTACGCACCTTGCGCGATCTCGCCGCGGCGTTGGCAGCCACCACCAGCGAGCGCGACGTGTGTGTGCTCTCGGCCGACCTGCTACACGCCAACGCGGCCGATGCGCCGTTCGTGCTGATCTATCTCCTCGACGAGTCGGGTGCTGTTACGCTGGTGGCCAAGGGCGGTGTGATGATGGGCGATCCCGTGGCGCCCGAGGTGATCCAGCCCGGCCACACATCGTGGCAGATTCACGACGTCATCGACAGCCGATCCGATCGCCTCGTCACCGCGCTGCGCTCGCGCTTCGAGGCGATTCCGCAGGGGCCGTGGCCCGAACCTCCCGATGCGGCCATGGTGCTGCCGCTGATCGATCGCAGCCGCGATCGGGCGATTGGCGCCCTGGTGCTCGGCATCAGCTCGCGCCGTCCGTTCGACGCCGACTATCGCGGCTGGTTCGACCTCGTCGCCGGCCAGGTGAGCGCGTCGATCACCAGCGCGCGCGCGGTGGAGCAGGAGCGCAAGCGCGCCGAGGCCCTCGCCGATCTCGATCGCGCCAAGACCGCCTTCTTCGGCAACGTCAGTCACGAATTCCGCACCCCGCTGACGCTGATGCTCGCCCCCACCGAAGAGGCGTTGCGCTCGGCGGACCAGGCGTTGCGCGGCGACGCGCTGGAGATGGTGCATCGCAACCAGCTGAGGCTGTGGAAGCTGGTGAACAGCCTGCTCGACTTCTCGCGCCTCGAAGCGGGGCGCGCCGACACCCGGCGTGAAGCCACCGACCTCGCCGCGCTCACCGTCAGCCTGGCCGGGATGTTCCGCGCCGCCATCGAGCGCGCCGGCCTGACGCTGCAGGTGGACTGCCCCCCGCTGGCCCGGCCGGTGATGATGGACCGCGAGATCTGGGAGAAGATCCTCTTCAACCTCGTCTCGAATGCGTTCAAGTTCACGTTCGATGGTGAGATCGCGGTCTCGCTGCGCGACACCGGCCACCATGTTGTGCTGGCGGTGCGCGACACCGGCACCGGCATCCCCGCCGAGGAACTGCCCCGCCTGTTCGAACGCTTCCATCGCGTGACCGGCGCCAAGGGACGTTCCTTCGAAGGCAGCGGCATCGGCCTCGCGCTGGTGCATGAGCTCGTCACACTGTTGGGCGGCACCGTGTCGGTGGTCAGCGAAGTCGGACACGGCAGCACGTTCACGGTGGCGCTGCCGCACGCCGTACTGGCCGGCGTCGACGACACCCTTCCGGCGCCGTTGAGTGCTGCCGCAGGCGGACCCGACAGCTATCTCGAGGAGATGCTGCGCCCCCTGCAGGACCACCCGTCGCCGGTGGCGACGATCCGCGGCGATGGCGCGCGCCCGCGCGTCCTGGTCGCCGACGACAACGCCGACATGCGCGCCTACATCAGCGGCCTGCTGTCGCCGACCTGCGACGTGATCGCGGTGGCCGACGGCGAAGCGGCGCTGGCGGAGGTGCGCGACCAGCCGATCGACCTCGTGCTCAGCGACGTGATGATGCCGGGGCTCAACGGCTTTGAGGTGCTCGAGCGGCTGCGCGCCGATGAGCGCACGCGGACGCTGCCAGTGATCCTGGTGTCGGCGCGCGCCGGCGAGGAAGCGACCGTCGCCGGCCTCCACACCGGCGCCGACGATTATCTCGTCAAGCCGTTTGGCGCGCGCGAACTGGTGGCCCGCGTGCAGGCGCGGCTCGAGCTCGCCGCCGAGCGGCGCCAGCGCGAGGACGACCTGGCGGCCAGTAATCTCCGCAAGGACGAATTCCTCGCCATGCTCGCCCACGAGCTGCGCAACCCGCTGGCGCCGATTCGCAGCGCCGCCGAGGTGCTGCGCCTGGGCGATCCCAACGGCACGCCACAGCAGTGGGCGCGCGAAGTGATCGAACGGCAGGTGCAGCATCTCACCCGCCTGGTCGACGACCTGCTCGACGTGTCGCGCATCACTCGCGGCATGGTGACCATCCGCCGGGAGCCGCTCGATCTCACCACCGTCGTCCAGCGCTCTGTCGAGACCAGCCGGCCGGTGATCGACGCCCGGCACCAGTTGCTCACGGTAACGCTGCCGGCACGGCCGCTGCATGTCGAGGGCGACCTCACGCGGCTGGTCCAGGTGATCGCGAACCTGCTCAACAACGCCGCCAAGTACACCGAGGAGCACGGGCAAGTCTGGGTTCAGGTCCGCGAGGAAGGCAGCATGGCCGCCGTCAGCGTGCGCGACAACGGCATCGGCCTCGCGCCGGAACTGCTGCCCCACGTGTTCGACCTGTTCACACAGGCGCATCGCTCGCTGGATCGATCGCAGGGCGGCCTCGGCGTGGGGCTGACGCTGGTGCATCGGCTGGTCGACCTGCACGCAGGCACCGTCGAGGCGCGCAGCGATGGACCGGGCCGCGGCAGCGAATTCATCATCAGGTTGCCGCTGCTCGCCGGGAAGGGTGCCGACGAGGCCGTCGCCCCGGTAAAGCGCCGCACCGCCGGCCGCGCGCAGAGAACGTTACGCGTGCTGGTGGTGGAAGATCACGCCGACTCGGCCGACATGATGGTGTTCCTGATCGGCGCCGCCGGCCACGAGGTCTTCAAGGCGTCGGATGGGGCGGGCGCGCTCGATGCCGCGATGGCCCATCAACCCGACATCATCATTTGCGACATCGGCCTGCCGGGCATGAACGGCTACGAGCTGGCGGCGCGCATCCGCCAGCGGCCGCAGTTGCACGACACGTACCTGATCGCCATCACTGGCTACGGCCGCGACGAAGATCGCCGGCGGGCGAAGGAAGCGGGGTTCGACGCGCACCTGACCAAGCCCGTCGAACCCAGCGTCTTACATTCGCTGCTCGAGCTCGGCGTCGATCGCGTCTAGGAAATCGTCCGTCGTCAGATACGGATGATCGGGGCGGATCAGGATGGCGAGGTCTTTCGTCATGCGTCCTGATTCGACCACGTCGACGCAGACCTTCTCGACCTTTTCGGCAAAGGCCACCACGTCTGGCGTCGCGTCGAACTTGCCGCGGTACTGCAGGCCGCGCGTCCACGCGTAAATCGACGCGATCGGGTTGGTCGAGGTCGGCTTGCCCTGCTGATGCAACCGGTAGTGGCGCGTCACGGTGCCGTGCGCGGCTTCCGCTTCCACCGCCTTGCCGTCGGGCGACATCAACACCGAGGTCATCAGGCCGAGCGAGCCATAGCCCTGCGCCACCGTGTCGGACTGCACGTCACCGTCGTAGTTCTTGCAGGCCCAGAGATAGCCACCGTTCCATTTCAGGTTCGACGCGACCATGTCGTCGATGAGGCGATGTTCGTAGGTCAGGTTCTTCGCCTCGAACGACTGGCGGAATTCGGCGTTGAACACGCGCTCGAACGTGTTCTTGAAGGTGCCGTCGTAGACCTTCAGGATGGTGTTCTTCGTCGACAGGTAGACCGGGTAATTGCGGCCCAACGCATAGGTGAAGCAGGCGCGGGCGAAGCCCTCGATCGATGCATCGAGGTTGAACATGCCAAGCGCAATGCCGCTGCCCTTGGTCTTGATCACCTCGCGCGCGATGGCCTCGCCGCCGCCCTCGGGCGTCCAGGAGACGGTGAGCGTGCCGGCGCCCGGGAACGCAAAGTCCTGCGCGCGGTACTGATCGCCGAAGCCGTGGCGGGCAACCACGACGGGCTTGTCCCAGTGCGCGACGAGGCGCGGCACGTTACGGCAGATGATCGGCTCGCGAAAGATGGTGCCGTCGAGGATGTTGCGAATCGTCCCATTCGGCGACTTCCACATCTGCTTCAGGCTGAATTCCTTGACGCGCGCCTCGTCTGGCGTGATGGTGGCGCACTTGACGGCGACGCCGTACTGCCTCGTCGCATTCGCCGCGTCGATCGTGACCTGGTCGTTGGTCTGGTCGCGATGCTCGACGCCCAGGTCGAAGTATTTGAGGTCGATGTCGAGATACGGGAGGATGAGTTGCTCGCGGATCTTGTGCCAGATGATGCGCGTCATCTCGTCGCCGTCCATTTCGACGACGGGATTGTTCACCTTGATCTTTGCCACGGTGTCTCCTGTCAGCGGTCGGTCAAAGGGTCCATGATATCAGCCCCGAGACGTCGACAGGAGTTACGGCTGTTGCGGACGCCAGTCTGGCAGGCGGTCGTTACCGCCGCCGGTGGTGAGCCGCTGGAACGGCATCGCCCGCGACGGATCGGCGATGCCCAAATCCCAGTTCTCGCCGTCGTGATGGGCGGGGCTGATCGAGAGCGCGAGCAGGCGGCTGTCGGGCGACCAGTCGGGATAGTAATGCCACCGCGACGCGTCGCCGGGCACGGGTAACGGTGAAGTGCCGAACGACGAGACAATCCGAATGCTCGACGGCTCGGTGCCGGTCCACACGTGCGCGATCGACTGGCCGTCGGGCGACCAGGCTGGCCAGCATCCAGGTGCGGTGGTGTCGAACGGCCACGTCATCTTCGTCGCCAGTTCGAGGACGTGGACCTGGTAGGCCCAGCCGTCCTGGTAGGGAAACGTCTGCCCCACGAAGGCCACCCAGCTGCCGTCGGGCGAGATCGACGGCATGATCGCGTAGCCCTCGAAAAAATTCGTCAGCCGCTCGGTGCGGCGATCGTCGAACCAGAGGCGATAGAGATCATTGCGGTTCAGGCCGCGATCCCGATCGGAGCTGAACACCATGCTCTGCCCGTCGGGCAGCCAGGTCGGATCGTGATCGTTCGCCGCATGATCGGTCAGCCGCACGACGTTGCGGCCATCGGCATCCATCACGTAGAGGTTGTAGCTGCCGTTCCGGTTCGACTTGAACGCCACGCGCCGTCCATCCGGCGACCACCGGGGCTGCTCGTCATCCCACTCACCGCCGGTGCCGAGCGGTGCGACCGCTCCCGTCGCGAGATCGATCGTGTAAAGGCGAACGTGGCCGTTCGGATTCGACGGCGAGACCTTGTCGGATTGAAACGCAAGCGTCCCGGAGAGACCGCGCGGGAACGGCGACACGGCGGTCGGCTGGGCGTCAGCCACTGACGCCGCCACACACAGCAGAGCTAAGCCAACAACGAATCGAGTCATCGACGCTTGCGGACGATCTTATCGGCTTTCGGTCGCGTGTCGGTAAGAGTGATGTGTTTTTCGGCCCACTGCGCGAGGGCGGCAATGGGTTCAGCGAGGGACTTGCCCTTCTTGGTCAGCGAATACTCGACGCGAACCGGCGTGTCGGGCACCACCCTCCGTTCGACCAGGCCCTCTGCCTCGAGCTCCTGCAGGCGCTCGCTGAGCATGCGGTCGGTGATGTCGGGAATGGCATCGCGCAGCGTCGCGAACCGGCACGTCTGCTTGAGCAGTAAAAAGATGATCGCGCCGGTCCAGCGGCGGCCGACGAGCTCGCTGGCGCGGTGAAAGCGGGTGCACAGCTCGGGCGTGTGGGCAGCAGCCATGGCGACACCATCAGGATAGCACGGCATCCAAGTTGCTATTTGACAGTTATTGACTATATTTAGTATAGTCACTACAGATTGAGAGGTTAGTTACATGGACGCAGGACTGTTGCTCGCTCGGATGGTGGTTGGACTATTGATGGCCGCGCACGGCACCCAGAAGCTGTTCGGCTGGTTCGGCGGCTACGGGCTGGCCGGCACCGCCGGCTTCTTCGAATCGCTGGGCTTCCGGCCCGGCCGGTTGTTCGCCGCCACGGCGGGCGCCACCGAGGTGGCCGCCGGCCTGCTGGTCGCGCTCGGCCTGCTCGGCCCGCTCGGCCCGGCGTTGATCATCTCGGTGATGATCGTCGCGATGGCCGCCGTGCACTGGCAGCACGGCGTGTTCGCGCAGAACAATGGCATCGAGGTGCCGCTGCTGTATGCGGTGTCGGCCGCGGCCATTGGGCTAATCGGCGCCGGCGCGTATTCCGTCGACGCGCTTCTGGGCCTTGCTTGGTCGACAACGGTCGCGTGGGCCGCGTTGGCCGCCGGTGCGCTCGCTGGCTTCGCCAACCTCGCATTGCGAAAGACCGGATCAGCTCCAGCGACCGTCTAAACGGACGAGGACACGGAGGAGTACGGAGGACACGGAGACAGGCTCCGCGTTCTCCGTTATGGTGAGACATGGGCCGTTTCGCGCTAACTCTTCTTTTCACCGCAACGCTGACGGCGCAGACGTCACCCTCCGTGCCCTCGTCTGTAGTGCCATTCCCCACAGGCCTGGCCGGAACGCTGGTCTTCCAGTCTGACCGGCCAGGCGCAGACAACCCGGACGGGAGGATCCACATCTTCACGCTCGATCTCGCCACGGGCAAGGTGACGCAGCTCACCTCGGGCCGGAACCATCACGACTCGAACCCGCGCTGGTCGCCAGACGGCACGCGCATCGCGTTCAAGTCGACGCGTGTCAACGGGCAGTTCGACGTGTTCGTCATGAACGCTGATGGCAGCAACGTCATGCGCCTCACCGATCACCCGTCGAACGATCACGATCCGGTCTGGATGCCTGACGGCAAGAGCGTGATCATCAGCTCCAATCGCGAGAGCCGCGAAGACCTGTACCGCGTGTGGCTGGCCGATCGCCGCGTCGAGCGCCTGACGCACCACGTGGTCGGGCGCGCGATCATGCCGAGCATCTCGCCGGATGGGAAGTTCGTGGCGTTCGCCGCGCAGACGCTGCAGCGGCTGCAGTTCTGGGACTTCCAGATCCACGTCCTCGAGCTGGCCACAGGCAAGTCGCGCGCGCTCGACGCGCCGGGCGGCACCTGCTGGCCCACCTGGTCGCCCGACGGCCGGCTGATCGCCAACGTCGCGCTGCATGCGGAACCCTCGCGGTTGCAAGTCCGCGCTCCGAACGGCGACGGGTCGCGTGAGCTGCGCCCCGATCCCGCGCGCTGGCACTACTACCCT
>JALDXK010000026.1:0-20833 GCA_032155105.1 Acidobacteriota bacterium | reverse complement strand
GAACGGATGCGAACCATGGGTGTCGACGAGTCTGCCGACGAAGATTCTTAGGCTGCGCCCGCTGAACGCTCCTTGCGATCGAAGAGCGGGCAGAGCGAGCGCTGGTTCACCCGCTGACAGAGAACGTACGTCTGCTGGATGTCGCCTGCGACCGGATTCACTGTGGCCTGACCGCGCTCGACCAGCTCTGTGATCGCGTCGTAGTCGCCCTCGCCCGCGCGAGCAAGCAACGCTGTCGCCTCCTGCCGGCTGACCAACGCAACTTGCCTCGCCTTGTCGGCCAGTGCAGCCTGTTCGTCTTCGCCGGCGCCAATCGCGTCGTCTACGGCGCGAAGAATCGCTTCGTCGAACGGCGATGCTGCGGCACACCACGCATGGAAGTGGGGCTCGTAGGTGAGGATTTCATTCGCCTCGATCCGCTGCTGCTCCAGCAGACGCAGCTGGTCCTGTTGCTGATCCCATTCCAGACGCGCCTTGAGCCCACCCGCGGTTTGCATGTCGGCCGCCGAGAACAGCTCGGGCTGCGGTCGCAAGCGGTAGTGTACGCAGCGTGGACAGAATGCAGTGGTCGCCATCAGCCCCTGATGCTCGAGAGATGGAGTAAAGGCAAGATCCCCTCGCAGCCATTGACGATTTTCGTGACCGTCATCCTAAGCGCAATCATCAGAAATACAAAGGCTTCCGTCGAATCGTCCGGGATCGATTCCAGGACCCAACGGTCGGCCGAGCCTTGACATCTGGGTCTCGACCAGAGCCAAGACGAAACCGTAGAAGGAAAAGGCCCGGAGGCAGACTCGCGCAAACATGTAGCGCCGTCTGCCTCCGGTTCCTGTCGTCACGATGAGTTGCGGCGCAGCCCTCAGGCGACCTTCTGCCGGCGGCGGGACGACTTCAGGACGAAGCGAACATGCAGGCCAAGGCGCGCGAGCATGTCAATCAGACTGTCGGTGCTGAACAGATCGATCCGCCCTCGGAGCACATCGCTGACGCGCGGCTGGGTGACGCGCAGGAGTTTCGCGGCCTTTGCCTGCGTCAGTCCTCGCGACGCGATCGCCCTCTGAAGCTGGATCAACAGATCGGCGCGGATCAGAAGGTGCTCGGCTTCGTCGCCCGAGAAGCCGAGATCGCGAAATACATTGCCGCTCGACGGCGTGACCTTCAGGCTACTTTTTCTTGGCATCGGCGGCTCGCTTCTTGATCAGCGCCCGGTACCTGTCGCGCGCCAACTTCAACTCCTGGGGTGGCGTCTTCCGCGTCCGCTTCTCGAATGCGTGGAGCACGTATACCGCTTCCTCGAACGTGGCGAGGTAGAAGACACGATGCGCCACCTCGGTCTGAATCCGGATCTCTCGGACGCCGGGTCCCACGCTCGTCATCGGCTTCCAATCATCGGCGTCGAGCCCGTGTTGCACCCGTCGAAGCTGACACGACTCAATATGCAAGTTTTTGTATAGACTGTCAACGCTCTGGAGCGGCGCCTCGGTTCGGCACAGAGCATCCCGCTGGGCTCGCCGAGAACCGCGGCGACCTGCCCCTGCACAACGACGTCGACGCGCCGGCGCCGCGCCGTCTCGCGGGTGACGTCCATCATGCGGTCTCGCCGTCACCGCAGCCTCCGGCACCTCCGCCGCTCAACGGTGACGCGCCAGCCTCGGTGATCGCCGGTTCGTCCAGCTGCGCGAATGCGCCGCAACTGACCGCAAGGCGTTGAGTGGTCTTACACAACTTTCGCTAAACTCCGCTCGCGCACGTGCGTAACCCACTGAATCCAGACGAGTTTCTACACGATCCTCAGGCGCGCTTGTTCGCAGACGTGGGTGGCCTATGCGGTCTCTAGGTTCCTTCATCGCTCGACGAACTACCCTCCGTCTTGATGCGATGTTGCCTTCGCCAACAGGTTCGCCAAGAGGTTCACAGAGGCTTCTTGGGGCCTGAACCATTCGCACCTTTCGCCTTTGTAACGGACGAGCTACAATTCGCCGCACCCGGTCGCGCCTCAATGCCTCCTGATTCGCTCGCGCACTATCGAATCGTCCGGCTCCTTGGGCGCGGGGGCATGGGCGAGGTGTATCTCGCCGAGGATCTGACGCTCGGCCGTCAGGTAGCGCTCAAAGTCCTGCCGCCCGGTGTGGCCGCCACCGGCCGCGAGCGTTTCGAGCGCGAAGCGCGCGCCGTCGCCGCGCTCAACCACCCGAACATCGTCACGCTGCACTCGATCGATCAATCCGGCGAGACACCCTTCCTGACGATGGAGTTCGTGGACGGGAAGGCACTGAACGAGTTGATCCCGGAAGGCGGGATGCCGCTCGACCGACTGCTCAGGATCGCGATTCCACTCGCCGACGCGGTCGGTGCGGCGCACCAGCGCGGCATCCTGCATCGCGATCTCAAGCCCGCCAACGTGATGCTGACGGCGGACGGACGAGTCAAGGTGCTCGACTTCGGCCTGGCCAGGCTGCAGGACGACATCGCCGCACGCGAACCGCTGGAAACGCAGGAGCTCACGGGCGAGGGTCGCATCGTCGGTACCGTCGCCTACATGTCGCCAGAGCAGGCGGAAGCCAAGGTCGTCGATCAGCGGTCGGATGTGTTTTCAATCGGCGTGCTGCTCTACGAGCTGGCGACCGGCAGCCGGCCGTTCACGGGCGACAGCAGCCTCGCTGTGCTCTCGGCCATCCTCAGGGAGACGCCTCGTCCCTTATCCGAGCTCAAGCCGGAGCTGCCGCGCGATTTCGCACGGATCGTCCGGCGCGCCCTCAACAAGGATCCCGAGGAGCGTTACCAATCAGCGAAGGATCTCCGCAACGACCTGACCGCGGTGCTCGAGGATCTTGCATCGGGTCCGTCGATGAGGCCTGCAGCGGCCGGACCTGTTGCGCCGCCGACGCGCCGATCGCGCACGCTGACGGCGGTTGCCGCGGCGGCGGCATTGGTGGCGGTCACGGTCGTCGTCTGGCTGGTGACGCGGTCCTCTTCGTTCGCGCCAACGTCGGTGCCGCCTAACGAGTGGACGCCCGTGCGGCTGACGTCGAGTGGCGTTGTGCGAAGTCCTGGCGCCGTGTCGCCGGATGGTCGCTACATCGCCTACGCGCAGGTCGGCGATGGCGGCATCGGCCTCTGGCTGCGACAAATCGCAACCGGGGCCGACATCAATCTGCGGCCGCTCGCGCGGGTGACATTCCGCGGGATCGCGTTTTCGCAGGATAGTACGTTCGTTTACTACAGTACCTTCCCGGTTGGCGAGATCTTCGGGACGTTGTACCGCGTTCCGGTCATCGGCGGGGCGCCGCAGAAAGTTGTCTACAATGTCGACAGCGGGGTGACGTTCTCGCCCGACGGTCGACGCATCGCGTTCGTCGTCAACCATCCAAGGGAGGGACGTTCGACGCTGGATGTCGCCAACGCAGATGGGACAGGCCAAACGGAGCTAGCCGAGCGGAAGCTACCCGACCGGTTTCTATTCAATCCGGGCCGACCGGCATGGTCCCCCGATGGCTCGGCGATCGCCGCAACGGTGCTCGATGGCCCGGGGCAGGGCATCGCGCTCGTCAACATTACGACCGGCGCCAGCCGCCTGATTGGTGACACTCGGTGGCCGGCGGTGAACAGCGTCGAGTGGCTGCCGGGCGGACGCGAAATGATCGCTGCGTTGCGCACCCCTGGCTCCGCGACCAGCCAGTTGTGGCGTGTCGATGCTGAGACCGGCGCCGCGACGGCCGTCACCCGAGACCTGTTCGGCTACACCCACGTCAGTGTCGCGTCGGAGAGCGGTGCGATCGTCGCCACGGCCGGATTGGGCGAGTCGACGCTCTGGACCGCCAATGCCGATCGTCTGAGCGAGCCTCGACAGATCACGACTGGAGCCGCCGACGGCGAGGGCGGCTCCGGTGTTTCCTGGGCGGCCGACGGCAGCATCGTCTATACGTCGCGCGCGAGCGGCAACAACGATCTCTGGACCCTCGATCCCGGAACCGGCCTACGTCGCCAACTGACGTCGGATCCAGCGGATGACACGCAGCCATCAGTCTCGCCTGACGGGCGTCTCATCGCGTTCATCTCGAATCGGCAGGGCGGCTCGCGGATCTGGATGATGCACGCCGACGGCGGCGATCCTCGCCCCCTGACCAGCGGACCTACCGGTAGGTTTCCGTTGTGGAGACCCGACAGTTCCACAATTCTGTACGTGGCGACGGACATCCGCGATGTCTGGCAGGTCAACGTGGATGGCCGCGGCGAGCGGTCGTTGAACGGCCAGTGGCTGCTGAGGGCCGGCGCCGCCGGGAACCCGTTGGCTCCACGGGCGGTCTCGCCTCAGGGCCTGGTCGCAGGCTTCGCAATTGTGGAACCTCGAGGTCGATCGCACCTGGCGTTCGCACCACTCGACGGATCGACGCCGCTGAAGCTGCTCGATCTGACGGTCACCCAGGCGGTCATTCCGATCGATTGGGCGCCGGACGGCCAGGCGATCGATCTGCCCAATGGAAGCGACGCCGATAACCTCTGGCGCTATCCGATCGACGGTCGGCCGGGCTACCGGTTGACCACTTTCACAGGGAGTGCAGTGACCAGAAGCTTCGACTGGTCGTCAGACGGGCGGCTGGTGCTGTCTCGCGGCGAGAACAAGAGCGATCTCGTGTTGTTCCGGCGTACGACCGTCCGCTGAGCAGCCAGGTCGACCCCGACGTGAACCCCGCACGGCGTCTGCGCGACGCAGCGCATCGGCTCGAGCACGTCTGCAGTGAAACGGATTCTCCAGCGACAGCGTGTTGCGCGACGGGGAGCCGACATGCCTCACCACGTCTTGTAGCGGACGATCCACAATTTGCCGCACATCCTCGCAGCTCGAATGCCTCCTGACTCGCTCGGGCACTCTCGAATCGCCCGTTAAGTGATCGAACGACATTCGACGGTCTTACACAGTCCGCGGTTCGCGCGCGTCTTCGGTCCCCGTAACTGACTGAATTCACGGGCGCTCGAGTTTCCGGCAGCGGCGGAACATGACGTGTGGGATACTTATCACTCGACCGCTCGCAAGTGGTTGATTCTAAACGGAGAGATGTCCGAGTGGTTGAAGGAGCACGCTTGGAAAGCGTGTGTACGGGAAACCGTACCAAGGGTTCGAATCCCTTTCTCTCCGCCAGCCTTGCCGGAGGCCACCTGCAACGTGATCTGCCGCGCCAGGCCCGGCAAGTGCCGCCGCGCATCGATCGCCGCCTGTGAGGCGATTCGACCGACCGTGCGCCGCTCGGTTGGTGTGAACGCGTAGGAACCGACGAACTGCAGCCTGATGCCCTCCGCCGTATCCCGGCAGGCCGTGATCGCGCACAGCATCAGCGCCACGAACACTGTTCTGGTCATGGGTTCTCGATCTTACGAGGGTCTCGCCTCGTGAGCGCAGCCGAGCCCAACGCGCTCGACCGCAGCCTGCAGCGGGTGCGCCGCGTCCTCACGCCCGAAGGCTGAAGTGTTCGAACACGATCGGCGCGTCGGGTGTCGCCTCCTTCTTCCTCACAATCAGGTCGTAACCCGGCGATCGGTCGCCCACATACCACGGGGTGTCGGGCTCGCCGGCGTCGATTGCCGATGTCGTGAGGTAAAGATCCTGCACCAGGCCGGCATCGACGAGACGCGTCGCCACCGTACGGCCGCCGACGGCTGAAATTCGGGAGAGACCGAAGTCGCGCCGCAGGCGCGCGATCGCTCCGCAGAGGTCGCCTTCAATGGGCACCAGCTCAATCCATGGGCGATGGCGCACCGCTGCAGCCTTCGCCTCCAGGCACTGCGCCCCCGCGACCACGAACACCGGCACCTCCGGCGCATTGAAGACACGCGCCGCGAGGTCGACGTTGCCGTGCTCCGAGATGACGATCTGCGCCGGATGACGCGGCAAGCCGAGTTCCTGCCGTAACGCGATCAGCTCGGGATGGGTCACGGTGAAGAACACCGATTGGCCAACCGTGGCCGCACCAGCCATCACGCCGTCTGCCGCAACGCGCGACAAGCCTTGGTAGATCAGGTACTTGTCGGTGGGGCCGCCGCCGAGATCCGCAGGACTGTCGGCGGCGGTATTGCCGTTTCGCGATTGCACGAACACCAGCGAGATCGCGGGGGAACGTTGCGGCAATGGCGCGAGGTGAAATGGCCCGTCGTAATGGCGGCGCGACCAGGCGTTGCCGATCTCGAGCCACGGCCGCGCACTCGATCGATCTACGACTGTGAACAGGCGGCGCACCCCAAACGGATCGACGGTGCTGTGTCCAAGCTCATGCGCGATCATGAGAGTACCGCATGCACGATGTGGTCCGCGTCACGGGAAGGCTGAGCTTCTCTGAACACCTCTCCAGTTGTGTTGCCGACTTTACCGCGATGAGAACGCGGCGTCATTGACGCGCCCTACGCTGTTGCCCTTGGCCTTCACGACGAAGGCGCGAGATTACGGGAGGGTGTATGGCGATGACCTGGATGAGGTTGCGACGCAGAAACCTGGCGTGGATCGGTGCGGCTGTGGTCCTGGCTGGACTCGCCGGCAGTGCCACGACCGCGCGCGGCGGATTCGACGACCGCGACCGCGACGACGAGCGTGACGGCGGGCGCAGAGCAAAGAACGTGATCCTGTTCATCGGCGACGGCATGGGCGTGTCAACGGTGACAGCCACGCGCGTCTACTCGGTTGGCGTCGCGGGACAACTCGTCCTCGATCAGTTCCCGCAGACGGCCCTGTCGAAAACCTACTCCGCCGACTCGATCACGCCCGACAGCGCCCCGACGATGTCCGCGATGATGACGGGGGTGAACACCAACCAGAGCGTGATTGGGTTCACTGAGGGCACCGAGCCGAGTGATTTCAATCACGACGGTGACGGCGCGGCGCCCTTTACGCTGCTCGAACTCGCCAAGGCAAGGGGGATGAGGGTCGGCGTCGTGTCCACCGCCGAGATCACGCACGCCACGCCCGCCGCGACCTATTCCCACATCAACCAGCGCAACAACCAGAACGACATCGCGCTCCAGGCGCTCCCGACCGATGCTACCTACAACCGCCGGCTGGGCCGCGGGCTCGACATCCTGATGGGAGGTGGCCGCCGTCACTTTGTTCCCTCGGGCGTGGTTGACGAAGAAGGCGACACCGGCTCGCGCACCGACGGGCGCAACCTGCGCGCCGAGTTCCAGGCTGCGGGCTACCGCTACGTCTGGAACCGCACCGGCTTCAACGCACTGTCGGTACAGCAGCTCCCCGTGCTTGGCCTGTTCGAGCGCAGCCACATGGAGTTCGAGCACGACCGCCCGACCGATCTTGGCACCGAGCCCAGCATCAAGGAGATGACGGTGAAGGCGATTCAGCTGCTCGAAGCCTCGTCCAGGCGCGGGTCGCGGGGCTACTTCCTCCACGTGGAATCCGGACGCATCGATCACGCGCACCACGCCGGCAACGCCTATCGCGCGCTGACCGATGCCGAGGCGTTCGACGAAGCCATCGGCGCCGCCGCGCAACTGGTGGACCTCCGCGACACACTCATCATCGTCTCGGCTGCCCACAGTCACGTGTTCAACATCGCCGGGTTTCCGATGCGGCCCTACGCGATCACGTCTCATTCGCCCGGCTACGCCGGGACGGCCCTCGCCGGGAACGGTCTTCTCGACGTGGTTTACGACTTGAACCAGGCGACCGGACGCGTCGAGGAATCCACCGACCGCAACGGCGTGCCCTATACGGTGCTTGGCTATCACAACGGGCCGGGCTATCGTGCCGGCGCGCGCGTCGACCCGCGAACGGACGTATTCGCCGGCTTTGGCGGCGCGATTCCGAGCGGTCCCGCGCACCCGGCGTACTTCCAGGAGGCGGCAGTGCCGATGCTCTCGGAGACGCACTCCGGCGAAGACGTTACGATCTACGCCATCGGGCCAGGCTCCGAACGGGTGCGCGGCACCGTCAAGAACACCCACATCTTCGAGGTCATGAGAAGGGCCCTCGGCTTCTGATGCGCGCCGGACTTTTCGGGTCCCTGATCTTCGTGCTCGTCACCGGATCGCTCCTCGCCCTCGCGGGCTGGGGCGCTCCGGGGGCGGTCGGGGCGCTGTTCGCGAACGCGAGCGATCACGCTGCACGTCACGATGAATCGCTCACCAGCGCACCGGTTCTGCCGCTACGTCGCGCGGCTGATGAGCCGCCGCCCCCGCCAACCGCTCTCGCGGCGGGCGCGGACGCGGTGACACCGCTGACGCTCGGCGTGGTGATTCGCCGCCAGCCCACCGGCGGCAAGGCGCACGTCGTCCGGCAGACGATCACGCGCACATCCACCCGCATGCACGTCGCGCCCGACCGGGGCGCCGAATGGCTGTTCGAACGCAATGCCATAGACCCGCGGCGCGTGTCCGGTCAGATGATCGATCACGCGTCGCGACAGATCGTCTTCCACAGCGACAGCGATCTGCGCAACATGTTCGGCATTCCGGGTTGGTCCCATTTGCTGACGCTGGGCGTGGACCCGACCCTGCTCGCCGCGATGCGGCCGGTGCCCGGCCCGCGCACCGTTGACGGCGTTCGCTTCACGCGTCTTGCCGCCGCGTCGATCGGTCAAGGGCTCGAAAGCGTGTGGTGGAGCTCGGACCATCTCCTGCCGGCTGAATTTGTCACCTCCGACAATACGGGGCGAACGTTCTTCTCGGTCGAGACCATCCGCTCGAGCGCCGACGAGTCGCTCCTGCGGTCACCCGAGACGCGATTCCCCGGCTATGACGCGATCGATCTGGCCGATTGGCTCGAGGACAAATGACATGGCGTCGACTTAGATCCGCTCGATGGCGATCGCCCGGGCGTGCACTTCCTCCTGGCCGAACCGCTGCTCGAGCTGCTCGCGGTACTGCGCCCACCAGTCGCGATCGAAGACGTCGACGACCACCTCGATCATGATCACTTGGTCGCGCTCGACGTCGGATTCGGTGTTTTTCCAGAGCCCGGTGGCCGGGCTGCGGGTGTAGGCGGTGACGCCGCCGAAGCGCTCAGTCAATTCCACGCGCACCTTCGAGAAGAGTTCCGCCGGCGCATCCGAGCCACCGCGCAGGTGAAGCGGCAACAGGATCTGCACCAGGTGCTGCGTCATGGCAGCTCCGCCAGATCGAGCTCGGTGGACGGCCGGATGTCGGCCTTCACGACCTTCCGCATCAACCGCAGCGCGTGATCGTTCTCCTGCTGCGTGTTCGACGCCGTACAGTCCGATGGAATGAACAGCTCGAGGTCGCGCATGTAGGCGTCGTTGGCGCTGAACAGCACGCAGTTGTCGCCGGCGATGCCGGTGAGAATCACGGTGGTGATGCCGAGGTCGCGCAGCAGCGAATCGAGCGTCGTACCGTAGAACGCCGACTGCTTCGGCTTGAGCACGAAGTAATCCTCCTCGTCGGGCTCCAGCAGCCGTGCCACTTCCCTCCCCGGTACGTCGTCGTGGATGCAGTGATCGACCAGGGTGCGGAAGTCGGAGCGCCACGTGCCGAAGTTGTCGTTGATGTAGATGGCGGGGATGCCGGCCTCTCTCGCGCGGTCCTTGAGCGCGCGCAGGCGGCGCGCCATCGGCTCGGCGAATCGCACGAGCGCTTCCGAGCCTTCGAAATCCATGTCGTTGATCACGTCCACCAGCAGCAACGCGGTAGCGCGTCTCGAGGTCTTGGTTTCAGGATCGCCGTTACGCATTATCGGACTCATATGCAGTTCGGCTGCCGCATCCGGCTACGGTCGAGCCGGGAACCCTTCACCGGCACATAGACTCTAATGGGCGAAGGAAGGTCCAGTGGAATACATCGAGCTGGCACGGACTGCGGACGAGCTGACCGACGAGATGATCGTCGAGCGGATCCGCATCGGCGACACGGCGCTCTACGAGATCCTGATGCGGCGCCACAACCAGCGTCTCTACCGCACCGTTCGCGCCATCCTGCGCGAGGACCGCGACGTGGAAGACGTGATGCAGCAGGCCTACGTCGATGCCTACCAGCATCTCGACCAGTTTCGCGGCGCCGCGAGATTCTCCACCTGGCTCACGCGCATCGCGGTCAATCGGGCGATCAGGAACAGCCAGGGGATGGCGCGCGGTCCCGAGCTGGTGACGCCGGCCGGCGATCCCGATCACACCCTCGCGCAGACGCCGACGTCCGCGATCGACCCTGAACACGCCACCTACGGTCACGAACTGAAAGTCGTGCTCGAGTCGCTCATCGAACAGCTGCCGGAGCCGTTTCGCATCGTCTTCGTACTGCGCGAGGTGGAAGGCTTGTCGACGCTGGAGACGGCGCAGTGCCTCGACCTCAATGACGACACGGTCAAGACGCGGCTGCACCGCGCCAAGCGGTTGCTGCGCGACCAGCTCGATCGGCGGCTCGGCCCGGTGGCCGGATCCGTCTACCAGTTTCACCTCTCCCGGTGCGATCGGGTGGTGGCCAGCGTCGTGGGGATGTTAGGTGTAAGAAGTCAGAAGTAAGAAGTAAGAAGTAGAATCGCCGGGCGCATGCTGTCCATCCCCAATGCGTCCGACATCCTCCTCGCGGTGATCGACGCCACGCCGGACGCGATCTTCGTCAAGGACATGGACGGCTACTACGTGCTCGTCAACGAGGCGGCCGCGAAATTCGTCGGTCGCACGCCGGCGGAACTGGTCGGCAAGAACGACTTCGAGATCTATCCCGAGGAAACGGCGCGGCGGTTCATCGAAGACGACAAGGCGGTGCTGGCGTCGGGCCGGCCGATGGCGTTCGAAGGCGTCGCGACCAGCGCCTCCGGGACGCAGGCCTATCTCGTCACCAAGGGCGTCTATCGCGATGGCGACGGCAGGATCCTCGGCATCTACGGCATCTCACACGACATCACCGAGCTGCGCGCCGCGCAGGAGTCGCTCGAGCAGACCCGCGCCGCGCTCTTCCGGTCGCAGAAGATGGAAGCGGTTGGGCAGCTCACCGGCGGCATCGCCCACGACTTCAACAACATTTTGATGGTGATCCTCGGCAACCTCGAGCTGCTCCGCATGCAGCTGCCGGACGTGGAGGACAAGCTGCTCGAGTTGATCGACGAGACGCTGCGCGCCACCAAGCACGGCCAGGATCTCACCGGCGACCTGCTCGCGTTCTCGCGGCGGCGGCAGTTGAACCCGCAGCCGGTGGCGGTGAACGCGCTGGTCGAGAACGTGGTGCGACTGCTCGCCCGCACCCTCGGCGCGAGCATTCGCATCACCACAGCGGCGAGCCGCGACGCCGGCGTGGCGCTGGTCGACCCCGCCGCGCTCGAAGCGGCCATCCTCAACATCGCGCTGAATGCGCGCGATGCGATGCCCGGCGGCGGTACGCTCACCATCCGCACCTCGAAGGCCGACATCAACCAGGCGCCGCGCACCGAAGACGACCTGCCGATCGGCCAGTACGCGATGCTGGCCATCCAGGACACCGGCACGGGCATGTCGCCAGAGGTCGTGCAGCGCGTGTTCGAGCCGTTCTTCACCACGAAGTCATCCGGGTCCGGCAGCGGCCTCGGACTGAGCATGGTCTACGGGTTCGCGAAACAGTCGGGTGGTGCGGTGACGATAGCCTCAGAAGCCGGACGCGGTACCACGGTGATTCTCTATCTCCCGCTGACCAAGCACGAGCCGCGCGCGGCCAGCGCCGTGGCCCTGCCGGTATCGCCGCCGGTGGTCAGCTACACGGTGCTGGTGGTGGAAGACGAAGCGTCGGTGCGCAGCACGGTACGGCGCCAGCTCGAGACGCTCGGCCACACGGTGCTCGTCGCCGACGCTGCTCCTGCGGCACTGCAGATGTTGAGCGGGGATGCGCCGCCCGACGTGCTGTTGACCGACGTGGTGCTGGGCAGCGGGATGAACGGCATCGACCTTGCCGATACCGCGCGAGTGTTCCGGCCTGGACTGCCGGTGATCTTCATGTCGGGGTTCACCGCGGTGCCGGAAGCGCAGCAGCGCATCAGCAGTAGCGGCGCGCCGCTGCTCACCAAGCCGGCGACGCTGTCTCAGTTGGAACGGGCGATGAACGCGGTTACGAGCGGCAGCCGCCGAGATACTTCGAGGTCTTGAGCCACTCGGCGTCGGGATAGTAGGCGAACACCAGGCCGCCACCCTTCACGCGATCGATCAGCGCGCGGGCCACCACGTCGCTCACCGCGGGGCATCCCCAGCTGCGACCGAGCCGGCCATTCGTCTTCACGAACGTGTCGCTCACGTATGGTGCGCCGTGCATCACGATGGCGCGTTCGCGGGCGCGATCGTTGGTCCCCTTGTCGAGCCCGTCGAGCCGCAACGAGTAGCCGTTCTTGCCGACGTAGGTCGTGTCGGTGACGAACAGTCCCAGGCTGGTCTGGTGCGAGTCCGGGTTGTTCGAGAACTTCGACGCGAAGTTCGCGCCGGTGCCCTGACCATGGGCCACCAGTTCCTCGTAGATCAGTTCGCGCGAGGTGAGATCAACGACCCAGAGCCGCTTCTCCGTGGACGGCCGTGAATAGTCGATGATCGTCAACGTGCGCGGTTGGCCGACCGCGCCGGACTTGACGGCGCACGACGCTGCGCCGAGCGCCAGATCGAAGACGTTCTCGTCCATCGAGCCCAGCTCGGTACGCGAAAAATCCGCCTTGTCGAGCGAGGCGGATGCGGCGTCAATGTTTCGAGGTGCGAACAGACCGACACCGAGAACCAGCGCAATAATCAGTCGCATTCTTGTTAGATGCACTCCGATCCGGGGGATTTCAGGATAGCAAAATCCCGCCCGAATCGAAGCACAGCTAATCGCTAGTTTTCCGCCGACGAATCATAGCCGTAAATGTCGGGCTGGAAGTGCAGGCCGCCGTTCTCGTCCACCCACGCGGTGAAGTAGACGATGTGCACAGGGACTTTCTCCTTGAGCTTCACGTGCTTCTCGTTGCCCGAGCGCATCGCGCTGAAAATCGACGGCTCATCCCATTCCGGATATTCGCGAAGCACGTACTTCGCGAGCTGCTCAGGTTCCTCGACGCGAATACAGCCGTGGCTGAACGCGCGCGTCGGCTTGCCGAAGAGGTTATCCGCGGGCGTGTCGTGCAGATACACGTTGTGCGCGTTCGGGAACAGGAACTTCACGTGTCCGAGCGCGTTGCCCGACCCGGGCCGCTGCCGGAACGCGAAGCCCTTGAGCGCTTCGGGATCGTCCCACTGCACCTCCGAGGCGTTCACGGTCTCGCCGCCCGACACGCGCAGGATCTCGATGTTCTGCCGCGCGAGATACGACGGGTCGCGCGCAATCGCCGGCAGCGTCTCGCCCTGCGCGATCGAATCGGGGATGTTCCAGTAGGGGCTGAAGACCACCGACTCCATTTCGTCGCTGAAGAGCGGCGTGTTGTTGCCGACCTTGCCCACCACCACGCGGATGTCCATCACCGGCTTGCCCTTCTCGCGAGCCATCAGGTGAAAGTAGGGCACGTTCACCATGAAGTGCCGCTCACCAAGCTCCTCGGGCATCCATCGCCACCGCTGGAGGTTCAATGCCACCTGCCGCATCCGCGTGTCGAGCGGCACGTTCATGACGGCAAGCGTTTCCTTGTCGGCAATGCCGGTCGCCTTGATCGAGTGCAGCTCCTGGAACGACTTCACCGCCTCCTCGATGTCCGCATCGTAGGCGTTGCTCGCCGCGGGATCCCCTCTGAAGTGCCCGCTCATCGCCAGCCGCTGGCGCAGCGCGGCCACCGCGGGACCTGACGCGCCTGGCTTCGACGGCGCGGGCACGGCGGCCCAGCCGCCCTTTTCCTTTTGTCCGTGAAGCGCGTCGAGTGCCTTCGCGAGCGCCTCGTACTCCGGATGCGGCGGGCGCATCGTCTCGGCCCACGAATCGACGCCGTCGTCGGCGGCCTTACTGAGCGCCGCCACATAGTCGGGCGCCGTGCGCTGCGACTTCCACTTGGACGAGGTGCTGCGTCCCACCGCCACGTCGCGGCCGAACGCGAGCAGGCCGGCGGTGAGCTTCGCATCGAACTCCGCCACCTTCTGCAGGCGGTCTGGGGATTCCTTGTCGATCGTCTCGACCTCCTGGCTCATCGCGAGCAGGTCGGGAGCGCCGTAATCCTGGGGATCGAAGCCGTGTTGACGCGCGGTGTTGAGCACTGCGATCGCTTCGGCGGCCCGTTCGGTCGGCCGCCGGTTGTCGACCCACGCCGGTGCATGGTCGCGCTGTGTGTAAAACGCGCGCACATCTGTCCAGACCTCCGGCTCAACATTAGGCGCCGGCTTGCCAGAGACGATGTTTTCGAGGGCCGGCGTGACTTCGTGAGGCTTGCGTGAACTCGCGCACGACACGAGCAGATAGGCCAGAATCGGGGTCAAGAGAGCGGCGGATACTCTATGCACACGCGCTTGAAGAGCAACTTCTATACCATTGGAGGTATCCTCTCCGGATGAACTGGCTCGTCAAGGAAGAACCGGAAAACTATTCGTATGCCCAGTTTGTGAATGAGCGGACCACGGTGTGGGCCGGCGTGAAGAACCCGGTGGCACAACGCAACCTGCGCGAGATGAAGAAGGGCGATCGCGTCTTCTTCTACCACACGGGCAAGGAGAAGGCGATCGTCGGCACGGCCACAGTGTCGGTGGTGGCGTATCCCGACCCGAAGGACAGGGCCGAACGGCTCGTGGTGGTCGAATTGTCCGCCGGCAAGCCGCTGAAGCGGCCGGTGACGCTGGCGGAGATCAAGGCCGACAAGCGATTCGCGGACATGCCGCTGGTGCG
The DNA here is from genome assembly GCA_032155105.1 of Acidobacteriota bacterium. GTDB lineage: Bacteria > Acidobacteriota > Vicinamibacteria > Vicinamibacterales > UBA2999 > 12-FULL-67-14b. The sequence continues at coordinate 6,097 of JALDXK010000026.1, read as the reverse complement.
CATCGCCCGCCTTTCGGTGCAGCCGGTGACCGATGAGCAGTGGGATCAGATCGAGGCGATGAGTAAGTCCTAAGCTTTGCCGATCGAATCGAGCGCATCCCATCGCTCGAGGGCAGCCAGCAGCTCGGCATCGATTGCGGTGACACGCTCGAGCGCGGCGTGAATGTCGGCAGCCGGCTTCTTGTAGAACTCGGGAGCGGCGATAGCGGCGTGCAGTTGTTGCTGCTCGGCCTCGAGCGCGGCAATCCGATCCGGCAGCTCCGCGTACTCGCGCTCCTCCTTGAATGATCGCTTCTTGGGTCTTGAGGCTTGGGGCCTGGGGCTTGGGGCCTGAGACTTCGAGCGTAGGTCCGACGTTAGCGCCTCGGGCTTCGCGCTCTGCCGGACCCAATCCTCATAACCGCCGACGTATTCCCGGAGCCGGCCGGCGCCTTCGAAGACGAGCGTGCTGGTGACCACGTTGTCGAGAAACCGGCGATCGTGGCTGACGAGCAAGAGCGTGCCCGGCCATTCCACCAGTTGCTGTTCGAGCAGCTCCAGCGTTTCCAGATCGAGGTCGTTGGTGGGTTCGTCGAGAACGAGGACATTCGCCGGGCGCGTGAACAGTCGCGCCAGCAGCAGGCGATTACGCTCGCCGCCCGACAGCGCGCGCACGGGCGAGCGCGCGCGCTCGGGAGAAAACAGGAAATCCTGCAGGTAACCATGGACGTGCCGTGGCCGGCCATTCACCGTGACCGTGTCGTTGCCGTGGCCAATCGTGTCCACCACCGTGCGATCCGGATCGAGCTGTTCGCGTTGCTGGTCGTAGTAGGCCACGTCCACGCTTGCGCCGCGGCGGATCTCGCCGGACGTGGGTGCAAGCTCACCAAGTAGCAGCTTCAGGAACGTGGTCTTGCCCGAGCCATTCGGGCCGATGAGGCCGATGCGATCGCCCCGCATCACGCGCATCGAAAAGTCGCTGACCACGGGCGTGCTTGGGCGGGACTTCCGCCTTCGCGAGGACGCTTCGGCGGACTCCGGAAGTCCCGCACCTACGTACTCAAACGTGATGTCCGTAGCTTCGAACACCATCTTGCCCGATGCCTCGGACGACTCGATTTGCAGCCGCACGTGGCCGACCTGGTTCCGGCGCGCCGCACGCTCCGCCCGCATCGCCATCAACGCCTTCACGCGGCCTTCATCACGCGTCCGCCGCGCCTTCACGCCGCGGCGCAGCCAGACTTCCTCGGTGGCCATCCGCTTGTCGAACTTGGCCTGCTGCAGTTCTTCGTTGGCGAGCCATTCCTCCTTCTTTTGCTCGAACGTCTCGTAATCACCCGGCCATGACGTCAGCCGGCCGCGATCGATTTCGACGATGCGTGTCGACAGCCGCGCGAGGAAGGCACGATCGTGCGTCACGAACATCACCGCGCCCTTGTAGTCGGCGAGGAAAGACTCGAGCCACGTGATGGCCTCGATGTCGAGATGGTTGGTCGGCTCGTCGAGGAGCAGCAACTCCGGCTCCCCCACCAGCGCGCGCGCCAGCAGCACGCGGCGCTTCCATCCGCCCGACAGCGTGTCGACATTGACCTCCGGCTGCAGCTGCAGCCGCGACATCACCATGTCGGCCTGATGGCCGCGCTGCCACTCGTCGTGCGGGTCGAGCACGCCGAGGCCGTCGCCAACGACCTCGGCGACGGTGCGGTGCGCCGACAGCGGCACATCCTGCACGAGCCGGGCCACCCGCGTGCCCGGCTGCCGCCACACGCTGCCGGTGTCGGGTGGCAGGTCGCCGGCGATGATCTGCATCAAGGTGGACTTGCCGGCGCCGTTGCGGCCGATGATCGCAATGCGCTCCCCGGCGTCAACCTGCAGCCCGACGTCATCCAGGAGCGGTACGTGTCCGTAGGCGTGAGAGATGTGTTCGAGCGCGACAAGTGGCATGCGTGACCCTTCAGGGTACCGTACCGAAAAGGGATCGCTGTATAGTCAACGGTCATGAACACCAGGGCCGTATTGCTCATCACCGCGTGTGTCGTGATGCCCGCGCACCTCACCGTGCAGGCGCAAACCGGCGCCGCGGCGATCGAGGCGGAAACGATCGAGCATTTCCAGGCACTGCTGCGCATCGACACCAGCAGTCCGCCGGGCAACGAGACGCGGGCGGTCGACTACTTGAAGCAGGTGTTCGACAAGGAAGGCATTCCCAACCAGGTGTTCGCCAAGGACACGTCGCGCGCCAACATCGTCGCGCGCCTGAAGGGGAACGGCAAGAAACGCCCGATCCTCATCATGGGCCACACCGACGTCGTCACTGTCGATCCGGCGAAGTGGACCCATCCGCCGTTCGGCGCGGTGCGTGAGGGCGGCTATGTGTATGGCCGCGGCGCCGTCGACGACAAGGACAACCTGGTCGCCGGCGTCATGCTGATGCTCAGGTTGAAGCGCGGCAACGTGCCGCTCGATCGCGACGTGATCCTGCTGGCCGAGTCGGGCGAGGAAGGCGCGCCCCACGTCGGCGCGCAGTTCATGATCGATAACCACCTGGACGCCATCAACGCCGAATATTGCCTTGCCGAAGGCGGCGGCGTAGTGCGCACCGGCGGCAAGATCATCCAGTCGAACATCGGCACCACAGAAAAGGAACCGCGATTCGTGGAACTCGTTGCGCGCGGGCCGGCCGGTCACGGCTCGGTGCCGTCGCGGAACAACGCCGTCACAAAGCTCTCGGCGGCGGTCGGCAAGGTGGCGCAATGGTCACCCCCGCTCCGCATCAACGAAACCACCGGCGCGTATTTCAAGCGGCTCGCCACGATGGCGCCGCCCGAGGTCGCGAAAATGTATCGCGACGTGCTCAACCCCGATCCGAAAGTCTCAAAGGCGGCGGCCGACTGGATGCTCGACAACCAGCCGCATCACTGGTCGATGCTGCACACCTCGCTGGTGCCCACGATTGTCGGCGGCGGCTTCCGCTACAACGTGATTCCTTCGGAAGCGAAAGCGACCATCGACGTGCGCCTGCACCCTGATGAAGACCAGGCGGGCTTCCTCGACCAGGTGCGCAAGGTAATCAACGATCCGTCCGTTGAAGTGCGCTGGGGACGCGAGCGCTACCGGCCCGCCGGCGGCTCGAAGATCGACACGGAAGCCTACGCGGTGCTCGAAGCACAGACGAAGAAGCACTACGACACCATCGTCTTGCCGACGATGGGCACCGGCGCCACCGACATGGCGCAGATTCGCTCGAAGGGGATCCAGTGTTACGGGATTGGTCCGGCGATCGATAGCGAAGATGGGCCGAAGGGATTCGGAGCACATAGCGACCAGGAACGGATCCTCGAAAGCGAACTGCATCGCTTCGTGCGCTTTCAATACGACGTGGTCGTCGAACTCGCCAGGTCGCGGTAGAAGTGTGCACGGCAGAGCTTAAGAAACCGCCTCGCCGGATCTAGAATCCAGCGCTGTGGCGCTCAACACCGGGTGGACGTATCGCGAACAGGTCGGCCCGGAAGGCGCGGGGCTGAGCGTGCTCGACTACCTCGCCGCCACGCGTTTGCACTCGACGAGCGAAGAATGGGCACGACGGTTGGAGCGCGGCGAAGTTGAAGTGGATGGCGTGCGCGCCGCGGTGACGACCATCGTGCAGCGCGGCGAGACGATCGTGTGGAATCGTCCGCCATGGGATGAAGACGACGTCCCCACCGACTTCACCATCGTCTATGAAGACGACGCGATCGTCGTCGTCCACAAGCCAAGCGGGCTGCCGACGATGCCTGCCGGCGGTTTTCTCAATCACACCTTGCTGACGCTGGTGCGGGATCGCTACGCCGAAGCCAGCCCGCTGCACCGCCTCGGACGTCACACCTCGGGGCTGGTGTTGTTTGCGCGCACGCGCACGGCCGCGTCGGAGCTGGCGCGGGCATGGCGCGATCACACCGTGAAGAAGACGTATCGCGCACTCGGTATGGGCGAGACCCGCACCGAAATGTTCGTGATCGACGTGCCGATCGGCCCGGTGCCGCACCCGCTGCTCGGCACCGTGCAGGCGGCGTCGGAAGACGGCAAGCCATCGCATAGCGTGGCGATGGTGCTCGAGGCCAGGCGCGATCGCACGCTCTTCAGCGTAGACATCACCACCGGGCGGCCACACCAGGTGCGCATCCATCTCGCCTACGCGGGGCACCCGCTGGTTGGCGATCCGCTCTACGAAACCGGCGGTCGACTGAAGCGCCATCCCGGGCTTCCCGGCGACGGCGGGTACCTGCTCCACGCCGAGCGGCTGCAATTCGCGCATCCGGTCAGCGGCACGTTCATGTCGCTGACTGCCCCGCCGCCGCCGGCGTTGCAGACGCGAGTGGAAGCCCTCGCTCTCGCAACGTAGGGCAGCGCTTTGGAGGTGCCGTGTAGCGCGGCGCCTACCCGACCGAAAAGTCCATCGCCCAGCAACCGCCGCTCGATACCTGCCGTCCAGGCACGAGATGGAGCGGCGCGCTGAACGCCGGACAGTCCACCACCACCGTGTGATACTCGCCCAACTCGCCGCAGGGATCCGCGCCGGCGGCCAGCAGTTTGGTGAGCGCCGCGGCGTCGAGCTTCCCTCCCAGCCACGTTTCGTCGAGCATCGGCGGGCGGACGGTCACGAAGCGGGCGTCGCAGCCGCGCGCGATGAAGTCCTGCGCGAGCGCGAGCGTAGACTCGCCCCACAGTGGCATCACCGCGGTCAGCCCGTGCTGCGCGCACACCAGCTCGTTCCACTCGCGATGGCTATCGCCCATGATGTCGCCGAAGATCACGTGCGTCACGCCATGCTGCCGCACATTGTGGAGCAGCGTGATGAAGTGATCGGTGTAGGTTTGCCACGAGCACTGCCCGATGTAGATTGGCAGGCCCAGGCGCGCGGCTTGCGCGTAGATCACCGTAGGCGTGAGCCCATGCGATCGGCTGCGCGTGCCATCCTCGCCGAACATCGTCACCATGGCGACGATCTCGTACTGGCCGATGGCGCGCAGCAGCGCGAGGCAGCAGTCCTTGCCGCCGCTCCACGAGATCGCCGCCCTCGGACGCACCATGCTAGCGCGTACCGCCGAGACGGAACCGCGCCCCGCCGACGAACGAGCGCGGCAACGCGGGATAGCCCAGCACGCTCTCGTAGTACTCGTCGCCGGCATTCGCCACCCGCACAAACAGGGTGAGGCGATGGTGCGCTTCGACATCAGCGCTCGCGCCGAACACCGTGTAGCCGGGATTCACCGTGATGTCCGTGGTGATCGCCGATGGCATCTGGGCATTCGGCACAGTCCGAAGCGAGAGGAAGCTGTGGTCGTGCCGGTGGCCGACGAAGCGCACGTCGGCATTGAGCGCGATGCGGCCGTGTACGAACGTGGCGCGGATCGCGCCGGCATGGCGAGGTCTCCGGAGCAGCGGCTGCCCCGGCTGGAACTGCTGGCTGGTGCTCAGGTTGGTGACCACGCGGTGATCGACGTGGGCATAGGTCGCCGAGGCCGTGATGCCGGCGACGGCGCGCTGCAGCGCCCACTCGAACTCCATCCCGTCGGCCTTCGAGCCGTCGATGTTGATGTACTCGGGAATCCCGTCGCCGGCGATGCCGCTGCGGAAGGCGATCTGATCGGTGTAGTCGTTGTTGAAGTAGACGAACCGGGTCATGAAACGCTGGTCCGCGAAGGTGGCCTCGACACCCGCGTCGCCGGTGCGGGCCCGTTCTACCTTCAGGTCGGGCGAGGGGTCCGTGAACGGACTGCCGAGCCGCTCGCCGAGCGTCGGCGACTTGATGCCCCGGCCGAGGTTGGCGAACACCTTGAACGACGACAGCGCACCGCCGCGATAGGGCACGAGGAAGCCGCCGGCCGTCAGCTTCGGGCTGAAGAACGTGTCGTAGGTGTCCTTACTGTCGACCCGCGCGCCCACGGTGGCGAACCACCGATCGCCAATCGCCACGTGCTGCTGGACGAAGCCGGCGTTGTTGTTCATCCGGAACGAGGCGTCGAGCGGATTCGATTCGCGCTCCCACTCGTAGCCCGCGGTGAGACGCCCGGCGCCGAACGTGTAATCCGCCTGGTAGCGGAAGGCCGGCCGAGTGAATTCCGTCACGCTGGTGAAC
>JALDXK010000025.1:0-20905 GCA_032155105.1 Acidobacteriota bacterium | reverse complement strand
ACGGCCGTCGGCACGATGCCGGAGCTGGAGGGACTAGCCGGGAACGCGTTGATCCAGGCGGTGGTGTTTCACCAGTTCGCGCTGCTGCTGTTGCTGGTGCCCGTTGTCGCCGCCAGTGCGCTCGCGACCCACGCAATCATCGGCGAAAAGCAGTCGCGGGCGCTCGAACCGTTGCTGGCGACGCCGATCTCGACGATCGAGCTGCTGGTCGCCAAGACGCTGACGCCGTTTGTGTTCGCGCTGTCGTTGACGTGGCTCGCCGTGGCGCTCTATGTCGCCGGCATCGCGGCGTTCGCCGGGCCCGGCGTGTGGCGCGCCGTGCTGGGCCTGCGCCTGTTCATTCTCTTTGCCGTGGTGGGGCCGCTGCTGGACCTGGCTGCCCTGCAGGTGTCGGTGATTACCTCATCCCGCGCGCAAGACCCGCGCTCCGCGCAGCAGCTCACCGCGCTGCTGATTCTTCCGATCACGGCGATCTTCGTCGCGCAGTTGATGGGCGCGCTGATCATTGGGCCGCCAGCCTTGCTGCTGGCCAGCGCCGGACTGATCGCCTTGAATAGCCTTCTTCTCTGGGCCGGCGTCAGGGTCTTCGAACGGGAGACCATTCTTACGCGCTGGCGCTAGCTGGTTCAAGGGTTCAAGGGGTTCAAGGTTCAAGGGGTTCAAAGTTGTCCGAGATCCCGTAGACAACGCCGACCGCCGCCGCGCCCTGCTGCTGCGCCCGTGACATCGCTTTCTCGTACGACGCGGAGTGTCCCATCGATCCAGGCGCGGGGAACGGATGGATCATCACGGCTTTGCCCTTGACGTCGCGGCCGGCAAAGTCGGCCGCCGTGCCGGTTCCGACCCAAGCGACCTCGAGGTCGACGCCCCCGGCCGGCGTTCCCGTCGAGCGCAGCGCCGGCAGCGCAGAGGTCACCTTCTGCGCCTGGCCACCGGCGTTGAAGGCGATCGACCATTCCTTCGGAAACCACTGCGGCGGCAGCGGAAAGTCCTGGCGATGCAGGTTCACGAGGCCGGCCTTCTTGAAGCGCGCCTCGACCCAGTCGGACGCCATCGCCTCGCCGCTCGTGCCGGCAATCCGACCCCAATACCGCGTCTTGTCATCGCGGGTCTTAAGCGAGATATCCACCACCTCGCGCACGATGTCCTTCATTCGCGTGCCGTCGATGTCGGCGTACCTCATGTCCTCCGGCTTGAGCGGAATGCGCGCGAACGCGTCGTCTCGAACGTTGCCGGCCGCATCCATGAGACGACGCGGCTGGGATTGTTGACCGTAGCCGATGCTGCCCAAGGCCAGCGTCGCGATGGCCACCGCCATCGGCATCCACTGCCATTTGCCCGTCCTGTGTTGAACACTCATGTCGCGCTCCTTGTTCCGTCACTCCGTGACGCTGGCAGGCCTTACCAGAATCCGAGCACCTTCCACCACGCAAAACCGACCGTGAGCCAGATCGACAGGTTCACGATCGACACGACGAAGCCGACGCGCCACCAATCGCTGAACGAGACGTACTTCTCGGCAAAGACGATCGGTGCCGTCGTCGTGCCGTAATGAGTGAGCCCTGCCGTGAGGTTGGCGATGCACGCCAGCGAATAGACCGCCAGGAGGGGCGGCGTACCCAGGCCGACCAGCATTACGACAAAGGGCGGGAACATGGCCAGCGCGTGGGCGGTGATACTGGCAAACGCGTAGTGCGCGTAGAAATAGATCACCAACGTCAGAAGCAGGACGACGAACCAATCCATTCCGGTGAACGATCCGCCAACCCAATTAGCGAAGGCGGTGGTGCTGCCGGTCTCGTTCAACACCTCACCCATCGTCAACAGGCCGCCGTACCACACGAAGACGTCCCACGCCGATTGCTCACGCAGGGCGGTTTCCCACGACAGCACATTGGTCATGAAGAGGATGCCGAGCGCCGCCATGGCAACGACCGCGACTTCCAGTCCGTGCCATCCCGAAGTCATCCACAGCCCGCAGACGCCGATGAACACGCTGAGCGCAATCCATTCATCGCGGCTCAACCACCCCATCGCACTCAGCTCCGATCGCGCAAACGTCGCGGCCGCGGGTGTCCGGCGAATCTCTGGTGGCAGCAGACGCATCACCACATAGGGAACGACCGCGCAGGAAACGAGACCTGGAATCAGAGCGGCGATGAACCAGCTCGACCATGTGACGGTCGTGCCGGTCAGCTTAGCGGCAAAGCCGGCAACGAGAACGTTGCTCGCCTGCCCGGTCATGAACATTGCGCAGGCGATGGCGCTGCCTTGGTAGAGCGCGGTCATCAGGAATGTGCCGAGGCGCGCCGCGGTTGGCCCTGGCGTGGACTCGTAAAGCTCGGCGATGCTACGAGCCACCGGCAAGACGATGCCGCCAGAGCGAGCGGTAATCGATGGGATGCCGGCAGCCAGCGTCACGTCGCTCAACACCAGCGAATACGACACGCCCAGCGAGGTGTGGCCGAAGTGACGGACGAAAACGAGCGCGATACGTCGCGACAGCCCTGTGTCGCGCAGCGCGCGTGACATCAGCATCGCCGCGAGGACGAGCCACACCGAGGGCGAGGCGAATCCCGCCAACACACGCGTAACCGGCAGGCCGCCGACTAGAACGAACAGGGTGAGGCTGATGATGACCAGCGCCGCGCCGGGCAACGGCTGAATCATCAGTCCGGCGATGGTCGAGAGGAAGAGCGCCGTGATGCGCCATCCATCCGGCGACACCGCCGCCGGCCTCGGAAACGCGAAGACAACGACAGCGTAGATCGCCACGAGGGCGAGGAGACGAACGGCACGCGAGCTCAGCCAGTCGAACGGACCGCGATTCGTCGCAACCTCTCGAGGATGCGTCCCGCTGATGATCGGTTCGGCCGGGACCGGCTCAATCAGTCCCGTCGCGCTCGTATCGCCCAAGCCATCTCCCGGTGCTCTTTGCGTACAGCGGCCGCTCCCACGCGGCTCACGCATCGCATCGATAGGCGGCGATTATAGGGAGCGAGAATTGGGGCCTCAACGAGAGAGTTGTCCCAAGTTGTATCAACGGTCGTGAAAGACTGGCGCGCGCCGCTCGAGAAACGCCTTCAATCCCTCCTCAGTGTCGACGCTGCCGGTGATGCGGCGGCGAGCCTGATCGAAATCGGCATACAGCGACGCGTCGGGTGTCGGAATGGCGTGACGCAAGAGTCGCTTCGTTTCACGAACAGCCATCGGCGCCAGTGACACAATGGCCGTTGCATGCGCCAGCGCGGCCTCATCCAGTTGCTCAGCCGCGGCGAGATGGGTGACGAGATTGAGTGCGTGGGCGCGCGTGCCATCGATCAGCGATGCCGACAACAGCAGGTCGGCGGCGGCTGCCGCACCGGCGATCTGAATCAGCCGCACGGCGGCCGGATATGGAACGACTAGCCCGAGTCGAGCGAGCGGCATGCCGAAGCGCGCCTCCGGCGCCGCGAATCGGATATCGCAGTGCAGCGCCAGTTCCCAGCCGCCCGCGAGCGAAGTGCCTTGTAGCGCGGCAATGGTCGGTTGCGGCATTTGATCGAGCCGCTTGAACGCCTCGAGTAGCAAATCAAATTCCACGGCACCCTGAGCACCACGATCGGCCAGTTTCTCGCCGAGGTCGACGCCGGAGCAGAAACTGCTCCCCTCTCCCCGCAGGATGAGGGCGCGAATCGACGCGTCGGATTCAACTCGTCCAATGGCGTCGAGCAGCTGGCGCAGCATCGCGTCGTTCAACGCGTTGCGCTTGCTCGGACGGTTCAACACGATCGTGGCTATGTGATCGCGGCTCTCGGTAAGAACCAGGGGCGTCTCTGACAAAGTGGCACTGATGCTACCGAGCGCCGGTTGAGAATTTTGTAACAAAGTGTCGCGACATCTTGATCGACAGCAGGTCATCGGCTATTAACCAACCGTTGGTCACGCGCTGCTGCGAGGCCTGCGCTCAACAGAGACGACCGTTCGAAAGGTTAGTGATGGATACCCAGCGACGCCGGTTTCTCGCACGTATGGCAGCCGGTGTCCTCGGCGCGAGTACTTTGACGATCGGACGTGGCGTGAGTGGGATCGGCGCTTGGACAGGACGCGATAGCAATTCCGTCCTCAATCAAGCGCGGCCAGCGGGCAATAACCACGACCTGAGGATCGCGCGTGTGGATCCGTACATTGTCCGCTTCGCCATGGACAAGACTGGCGCGCTCACCGGCAACTTCTGCGTGCTGTGCCGCATCGAGACCACCGACGGCATCGTCGGCTGGGGTGAAGGGACGAACTTCCCCAAAGTGGCGCCGATCGTCGCCGAGATCGAGATGAACCGCCCGACCATCATTGGTCAGAGCGCCTGGGACATTGAAAAGATTTGGTACGACATCTCGAGGACACGGGCGGCAATGCACGGCAGCACTGTGCAGTCTGCGATCTCTGCGGTGGATATCGCACTCTGGGACGTCGTCGGCCAAAAGCTCGGAGTTCCCCTCTACAAGCTGCTTGGCGGCAAGGTAAACGAGAAGATGCGGTACTACCGCAGCGGCGGCCTAGGTCAGGAACGCACGGGTGCGGCGTATCGCGAGCGTACGAAGCAAATGGTCGCCGAGGGATCGATCGCAGTGAAGTTCGATCCCTTTGGACGGCTCGCCGGTCAAACGACTGCGACGTCGCTGAACCGGTCCGTCACACTCCGCGAAGTCAAAGACGCCATTGCCCTCGTTCAAGGCATTCGCGAGGGCGGACCGGATTTCGAGATCTGCCTCGACGTCCACGCCAAGTTCAACACCGGTGCCGCGATTCGAGTCGCCAAGGCGCTCGAACCCTATGACGTGATGTTCTTCGAAGAGCCGATCCTCGCCGAGCAGGCGGATGCGATGAAGGCGGTGCAAGCCGCAACCTCGACGCCAATCGCCGCAGGCGAGCGGTTGAAATCGCGCTTCCAGATGTACGAGTACATCGAGAAGGATGCGATTCGCATCTATCAACCGGATGCCGCCCGCATCGGCGGCATCACCGAGTTCCGCAAGGCGGTCTCGCTCGCCGAAACGCACTTCATCCCGTTTCAACCACACAATCCAAATGGCGCCGTGTGTCTGGCGGCGCATCTGCACCTGGCCGCATCGTCGCCGAACTTCACGATTCTCGAGCAAGGCCGCCTCTATCCGAACGATCCCACAGATGTGGCGCTGCTGACCGAGCTCTTTGGCAGCTGGCGACGCGACCCCGCTAATTTCTGGCCGCCGGAGCGCCCGGGGCTGGGTCTCACGCTAAGCCCTGCGTTCATCAAGGAACACAGCGTGGACATCGCCACGGCAGAGCGCGTCTGACCGCGAGTCGTTCCGAGTTCCTCAGGTCGCTGATCTTCGATCTCGTCCCAATTCGCCGTTCCCAGTGACGCATCCCGTCGGCGAAGAAGCGTTTGGCCGTCCTGCGGCGGCGTGCTGGGGAATAGAACCCCCGAACGAGAGCCAGGTAGAAGGACAGAGGTGTTTTCGTGCGGCGGGCACTCCGCTCTTTTGGCCAACCGCGCCGCCGCTGGCCGTCTCCAAAATCTCCACGACCCGGGTAGAATCGCGAGGATTCGGGTGGACGGCACTGTATGAAACCGAGCGACGTAACCGCCTGTGACTCATGCGCTTAACACCAGAAGTCGCGCGCCACCACCAGTTTAGAAAACAAGCTCGCTCCGGGTTCGAGTCCCGTCGCCTCCACCACCATGTTCGCCGTTCACCAAGCGCGTTCGCACGGGTTCACTTGGTTCGCTGGTTCACTTTGTGCTCGATTGCCCTCGCGTTAGCTTGGGCTTCCTCAGACTGAAGATAGGCGCGCAGCCGAATCGCCGCAGCGAGAGCGCGCTTGCCGAGCAGCAAGCCGGCGAACTTTTCAGAATCGGTGATTGCTCCCCGCTGCCAGGCCTTGATGATCTGATTTCGCGTTTCCTGTTCCGAGCCGATCGCAATCCGCAGGAAGTTTGCGAACTGCGCCGGCGCGAATCGGCCGTGGCCTTCCGCCATGTTCCGCGGAGCTGCCAAAGCGGCGTCAGAGGTTTCCTTACAGGAGGTTTCATCGCCCGCCAGCAGCGGCCGTTTGATCATGTCGAGAGCGAAGCGCTCCAGTTCATAGCGGGGATGACAACCGCGGTTTCCAGTGGTGTCAATCGCGGTTGACATCGCCAGGTGAATGAATGAACATTCATTCAGTTGCCCATGGCCAGCTCTTCTGCCCGGAAGCTGTCGGTCGTACGCCAGGCGTCTACCGGAGCCGACAAACGCGACCTCATCCTGCGCGCGGCCACGAAAGTGTTCGCGCAGAACGGCTATTTCCAATCGCAGGTCGCCGACGTCGCGCGTGTGGCCGGCGTCGCCGCCGGCACCGTCTACCTGTACTTCAAGAGCAAGGACGACCTGCTCGTCTCGATCTTCGAACGCTCGATGAACGACGTGCTCGCCGAAGGCCGGCAGGCGATCGGGGGCATTGCCGATCCTGCGCAGCGATTGCGGCGCCTCGCCCACCTCCACCTCGAACGTCTGGGCCGCGACAAGGACCTCGCGGTGGTATTCCAGGTGGAATTGCGGCAGTCGGTGAAGTTCATGGAGCGCTTCTCGGAGAGCTTTCTCCAGGATTACTTCAAGCTGATTCGCGAGGCCATCGCCGACGGCCAGCAGCGCGGCGGGTTCCGCAAGGACATCAGCGCCACCACCGCCACCAAGATTTTCTTCGGCGCACTCGACGAGATGGCCACCAACTGGGTGCTCAGCCGGCGCAAGTACGACCTCTCCGCGGAGGCGGATGCCGTGGTCGATCTCTTCATCAACGGAGTCAAACGGTGATCGCGATCAATTCCGTCGCTGTCCTCGGCGCCGGGACGATGGGCGCACAGATCGCGCTGCACTGCGCAAATGCCGGCGTGCCGGCGGTGCTGCTCGACCTGACCGCCGACCTCGCCCGCCAAGGGCTCGAGAAGGCGCGCAAACTGAAACCCGATCCGCAGTTTACGCCAGACGCCTACAAGCTGGTCAGCGTCGGCGGCTTCGACACCGATCTCGACCGGATCGCGAAGGCCGACTGGATCATGGAGGCCATCGTCGAGCGGCTCGACATCAAGCAGCAGCTGCTCGCCGGTGTGGACGAGAAGCGGCGACCCGGCTCGATCGTCAGCTCCAACACCTCCGGCATTCCGATCGCCGCCCTCGCCGAGGGGCGCTCCGACGATTTCCGCAGGCACTGGCTCGGCACGCACTTCTTCAACCCGCCACGCTATCTGCGCCTCCTCGAGATCATCCCGACCGCCGAGACCGATCCAGCGGTGGTCGCGGCGATCACGAAGTTCGGCGATCACACGCTCGGCAAGGGCGTGGTGGTGGCAAAGGACACGCCGAACTTCATCGGCAATCACATCGCGCTGTACGGGGTGGCACGCACCCTCGAGGTGCTCGCCTCCGGCACCTACACCATCGAAGAGATCGACGCGATCACCGGACCGGCGCTCGGCCGTCCCGGCAGTGCGACGTTCCGGACCATGGACATCGCGGGCATCGACGTGCTCGCGCACGTGCTGCGCAACCTCAACGAGCGGCTGCCGAAAGAGTCCGATCGTGCGGCATTCGCGGTGCACCCACTTGTCGAACAGCTGATTGCGAAGGGGGCGCTCGGCGAAAAGACCGGCAAGGGATTCTACGAGCGGCGTAAGGGCGCCGGCGGCGACACCGAGATCTGGACGCTCGATCCGGCAACGCTCGAATACCGCCCGAAGCAGTCCGCCCGGATCGCCTCAATCGAAGCCGGCAAGTCGAACGACGACCTGGCCGACCGCATTCGCTCGCTCTTCCACGCGAAAGACAAGGCGGGCGAATTCCTCCGCGCCACGCTCGCGCCAACGCTCGTCTACACCGCTCGCGTCACGCCGGAGATCGCGCATTCGATCGACGACGTCGATCGCGTGATGCGGTGGGGATTCGGATGGGATGTGGGCCCGTTCGAGCTCATCGACATCATCGGCGTGAAAGAGGTGATCGCCGCGGCGCAAAACGCAGGCGTCGCAAGCCACGCGATGGAGGGAGGCGTGCCGCCACTGATGGCCACCCTGCTCGAGGCCGGGGTCCCGCGATTCCGCGAGGGGCTCGTCAAGCCGGCCGCGGCCGATCTGCAGATCCTCCGCACCGCGAAGGAACAAAGCCGCGTCATCAAGAAGAACGCCGGGGCGAGCCTCGTGGACCTCGGCGACGGCGTGATTGCCGTCGAGTTCCACTCGAAGATGAACGCCATCGGCGGCGACACGGTGCAGATGCTGCAGGCCGGCGTGAAGGAAGCCGCCAAGAGCGGCCAGGCATTGGTGATTGGCAACGACGCGCCGAACTTCTCCGCCGGCGCCAACCTGATGCTGGTCCTGCTCGAAGCGCAGGAAGGCAACTGGGACGAGCTCGACATGATGATCCGTGCCTTCCAGCAGGCCACCATGTCGCTGCGCTACAGCCCGGTGCCGGTAGTGGCCGCGCCGGCGGGCTTGTCGCTCGGCGGCGGCACGGAGATCCCGTTGCACGCCGATCGCGTGCAGGCGGCCGCGGAGACCTACATGGGCCTGGTCGAAGTCGGCGTCGGGCTGATCCCGGCCGGCGGTGGCACGAAGGAAATGCTGGTGCGCGCGATGTCGCAGCTGGCGACGCCGCAAAGCGATCCGCTGCCGTACGTGCAGAAGGCGTTTGAAACCGTGGCGCTCGCCAAGGTATCGGCCAGCGGTCCGGACGCGCAACGGCTCGGCTATCTCGCGCCCACCGATGCGTTCACGATGAACCGCGAACGGCTGATGGCCGACGCCAAGGCCAAGGCGCTCGAGCGCGTGCGCGAGGGCTACCACGTGCCTGCACCGCGAACCGCGATCCAGGTGGGCGGCGAGTCGGTCAGCGCCGCATTGAACCTCGGCGTGCACCTGATGTGGCGCGCCGGGCGCGCCTCCGATCACGACGCGCTGATTGGCCGCAAGCTCGCGCACATCTTCGGCGGCGGCAACCTCCCGCACGCCACCATGGTGCCCGAACAGTACTTGCTCGATCTCGAGCGCGAAGCATTCATGAGCCTGCTCGGCGAACGGAAGACGCTCGAGCGAATTCAACACACGTTGAAAACCGGAAAACCGCTGCGCAACTAATGGTCGACAAGGGTACCGGAACACCGATTGTGCTGATTCCAGGGCTGCAAGGCCGCTGGGAATGGATGCGCCCCACGGTGGACGCGCTTGCGAACCACTATCGCGTGATTACGTTCTCGTTGTGCGACGAGCGCACCAGCCCGTTCCCGTGCGATCCGGCGAAGGCCTTCGACAACTATCTCGAGCAGGTCGACCTCGCGCTCGATCGCGCCGGCGTGGACAAGGCGATCGTCGCGGGCGTGTCGTATGGCGGGCTGATCGCAGCCGAGTTCGCGGCACGGCGTTCGGAGCGCGTGGCCGGACTCGTGCTCGCGTCGGCGTTGCACAAGAGCTGGCAACCTGATCAGCGGCAGCAGCGATACCTCAGGGCGCCCCTGTTGATGAGTCCCTGGTTCGTCGCAACGGCGCCCGCGCGCATGAATGCGGAACTGTCGGCGGCGTTGCCGACGCTGCTGGCGCGGCTGCGGTTCACGGCCCGACATGGCGCGCGGGTTGTGCTCTCGCCCACGACGCCGACACTCATGGCGCGACGGATCGCCTGGGCACAGTCACATCGCTTTGCCAACCCACACGTCGTAAAAGCGCCTGCGTTGCTCGTGACCGGGGAGCCCGGACTGGACCGCATCGTCCCGGTGGATGTCACGCGTCGTTATCTCGATGATCTGGATTCCGCCGAGCACGTGGTGCTGGAGCACACGGGCCACCTCGGCGTCGTGACCCGGCCCCGCGAGTTCGCGGACATGTTGGGAAGGTTTGTGGATGCCGTCAGACTTTCTGCGTGAGATCGCGGGCACGGCCGGCCCGCTCGAGGCGCTGCTCGACCTCCCCGAGGGAGAGCCGCGCGCGGTTACGGTATGGGGTCACCCTCATCCGCTGCACGGCGGGACGATGCATACCAAGGCGCTCTACCAGGCCGTGAAGGCCATGCCCCGTATCGGCGTGGCCTCGTTGCGCATCAACTTTAGAGGGGTCGGTAAAAGCGCGGGCACGTTCGACTCCGGTCCCGGCGAGAAGGATGACATGCGCGCCGCAATTTCGTACGTGCAGGAGCGGTTTCCGGACCTGCCGATCTGGGCCGGCGGCATGTCATTCGGTTCGTGGGCGGCCATGACCGTCGGCGCCGAGGACGCGCGCGTGTCGCTACTCATCGGCATTGCGCCGCCGGTCGATCGCTATGACTTCGACGCGCTGAAGACGTGCACCCTGCCGAAGTTCATCATTCATGGCGAAGCGGACGAGTTGATCTCGATCAAGGAGGTCCGCAAGTTCTACGCGACGCTGCCCGAGCCGAAGGAGCTCGTGACGATCGAAGACGCGAATCACCTGTTCGAGGGCAAGGCGTCGCTGGTCGGTGAGGCCATCGAGGACCTGCTCGCGGATTTCAACACGGTTCGTACGTGACTTACAGAGGCGGGACTGAAGTCCCGCCCCTACGATCAGAAGAGAGACACCACCATGCAAGACGCAGTCATTGTTTCCGCTGTCCGCACTGCAGTCGGCAAGGCGCCGAAGGGCACGCTGAGCGTGATGCGGCCCGACGAGCTGGCCGCCACCGCCATCAAGGGCGCCCTCGATCGCGTGCCGCAGCTCGAGACCGCCGCCATCGACGATGTGATTCTCGGGTGCGCGATGCCTGAGGGCGAGCAGGGCCTGAACGTGGCGCGGATTGCCAGCCTGCGCGCCGGCATTCCGGTTGAGGCCTCGGCCGTCACCGTCAACCGCTTCTGCTCGTCGGGGCTGCAGGCGATTGCCTACGGTGCCGAGCGCATCATGCTCGGCCAGGGACGCGCCGCCGTGGCCGGCGGCACCGAGTCGATGAGCATGGTACCGATGGGCGGCAACAAGGTGTCGCCGAATCCGCAACTGGTGTCGAGCTACCCCGACGTCTATCTCAGCACCGGCCTGGTGGCCGAGAACCACGCGCGCGAGTCGCAGGTGTCGCGCGCCGAGCAGGATGCGTTCGCGCTACGCAGCCACCAGCGTGCGGTCGCGGCGATCGAGCAGGGCCAGTTCAAGAACGAGATCGTGCCGCTCACTGTCAGGGTGGTGCAGTCGAACAGCACCACACCTTCGGTGAAGGAATTCACCTTCGACACCGATGAAGGCCCGCGCCGCGATACCTCGCTCGAGGCGCTCGCGAAACTCAAGCCGGCCTTTCACGTCAGCGGCTCGGTGACCGCCGGCAACTCGTCGCAGACGAGCGACGGCGCCGCGGCGGTGATTGTCACGTCGGCCGACCTCGCGAAGGAGCGCGGCCTCACGCCGCTGGCCCGATTCGTCGGCTACGCCACTGCGGGTGTGGCGCCGGAGCTGTTCGGGATCGGGCCGGTGCCGGCGATCAGGAAGGTGCTCAAGCAGACCGGCCTGACGCTCGATCAGATCGATCTGATCGAGTTGAACGAAGCCTTCGCCGCGCAGGCGTTGGCGTGCATGAAGGAACTCGATCTCGATCCCGAGAAAGTCAACGTCAATGGCGGCGCGATCGCGCTCGGCCACCCGTTGGGCTGCACCGGCGCGAAGTTGACCGCCACCCTCATCAACGAGATGCATCGCCGCAAGGCCAGGTACGGAATGGTGACCATGTGCGTTGGCGGTGGAATGGGTGCCGCGGGGATATTTGAACGGCTCTAAGAACGGTTACAGGGGTTACAGGGTTACACGGTTACAAGGTTCTCAGCGGGTTGCAAGGGTTACAGGGTTCTCAAACGTCAACGGAGAGACATGATGGCAACGGCAACGAGCGACACGGCAGTCAAGGGCGGCGCATGGCTCATCGCGGAAACGGATCCATCGACGGTCATGACGCCGGAGCGTCTCACCGACGAGCACAAGATGATTGGGCAGACGGCGCGCGAGTTCATCAATGGCGAGGTCGTGCCGGTCAACGACCAGCTCGAACAGAAGGACTGGGCGCTGCAGCGTGAGCTCGTCAAGAAATGCGGTGCGCTCGGCCTGCTCGGCACCAACATTCCGGAGGCCTACGGCGGCGTCGACCTCGACAAGATTGCGACGCTGATCGTGTCGGAAGCCATCGCCGAGCACGCCTCGTTTGCGGCGACCTTCGGGGCGCAGGCCAACCTCACCATCCTGCCCATCTACATGTTCGGCACGCCCGATCAGAAGCAGAAATACCTGCCCGGCCTGGTGTCTGGAGAGCTGGTCGGCTCGTACTGCCTCAGCGAATCAGGCTCCGGCTCCGATGCGCTCGCCGCCAAGACCCGCGCCACGAAGCAGCCCGACGGCAGCTTCGTGATCTCCGGCGAGAAGATGTGGATCACCAACGGCGGCTTCGCCGACATCTACGTCGTCTTTGCCAAAGTCGACGGTGAGCACTTCACCGCCTTCATCGTCGAGCGCAACTGGCCGGGCGTGTCGAGCGGCAAGGAGGAGCACAAGCTCGGCCTGCACGCCTCCTCGACAACGCCGATCATCCTGCAGGAGGTGAAGGTCCCGGCCGATGCGGTGCTCGGTGAGATTGGCAAGGGCCACAAGGTCGCGTTCAACGTGCTCAACTTCGGCCGTTTCAAGCTGGGCGCAATGTGCTCGGGCGGCGGCCGGCGGACCATTCAGGAAGCAGCGAAGTACGCGGCCACCCGCAAGCAGTTCGGCGTGCCGATCGCCACGTTCGGCGCCATCAAGCACAAGCTGGGCGAGATGACGGCGCGGCAGTACGCGCTCGAAAGCATGATGTATCGCACCGCGGGCTTGATCGATCAGCGCATCGAGTCAACGCCAGACAAGAAGGCCGACGATCCCGCGCCGACGCTGCAGGCCCTCGAGGAATTCGCCGTCGAGGCGTCGATCGCCAAGGTGCTCGGCAGCGAGACGATCGACTACATCATCGACGAGAACCTGCAGATCCACGGCGGCAACGGCTTCGTCCGCGACTACCCGGCCGAACGCCACTATCGCGACGCGCGCGTCAACCGCATCTTCGAAGGCACCAACGAGATCAACCGGCTGCTGATCCCGGGCATGCTGATGAAGAAGGCGCTCAAGGGCGAGCTGCCGCTGATGGCGGCCGCCAAGGCCCTGCAGGACGAGATCATGAGCCCGTCGATGAGCATGCCAGACGACGGCGAGGGCGCGCTGTCGGCCGAGACGCGTGCGTGTACGACCTTCAAGAAGGTCGTGCTGCTCGTGGCCGGCACCGCGATGCAGCGGTTCGGCACGAAGATCGAGAGCGAGCAGGAAGTGCTCAGCTACCTCGCCGACATCCTGACCGACACCTACACCTCCGAAAGCGCGGTGCTGAGAGCCAGGGACGCGGTGGCGCGGAAGCTCGCGAACGCGGAGCTGCACCAGGATGCCGCCAGCGTTTCGGTGAACGAAGCGGCCGGTCGCATCGAGCTGGCCGCTCGCAGCGCCCTGGCGGCCATGGCCGATGGCGACGTGCTGAGAACGCAACTGGCGGCGCTGCGCCGTTTGATGAAGATCACTCCGGTCAACACGGTGGCCATGCGCCGCAAGCTCGCGGACGCGGCGGTGGCGAAGGGCGGCTACATCTTCTAAGACGACGCGCGTAGGGGCGGGACTTCAGTCCCGCCCTGCCGGATCAGCGGAGAATTCGCTGATCGCTGAGGTCCTTCCCGCCAATGCTCTTCGTCATGGTGGCGCCGCGGAACTCGACGATGTCGAGGTCGGCGAAGGCGTTGACCACCATGAACTGCGTCGGCATGTCCTCCCAACGCGCGCGGTGAAATTTGACTGTGCCCTTGCCGCGCCACATCTCGAGCGCGCGCTGCGTTGAGTTCCCCGCCGGCGTCATCACCGCGTACGACGCGTCGGCCTTGCCCCATTCGCCAGTGCGCGGCATGTACTTGTAGTGCATCTGGCCACGCAGCTCGCCGCCCGGCGCAGGCGCGGCCGCCGGCGGCGCCGCGGCCGGTCGTGCGGGCACCTCAACCTGCGTCAGCCCGGTCAGTTCGAGGTCGAGGAACGGAAACTCGAGCCAGCTCGCGGTCACGCGCGCGGTGTCGCCGAACATGCGCGCCGGCGGTAGTTCGGCGTAGAGCTTCGAGAAGCCGAGTTCCTCGCGGCCAGTGATGATCGGATCGGTGAGGTTCTCCCACAGAATCAGGAGAAACGTGCCGGCGGCCTTGTCCTGCTTACCGTTGAACGCCACCGGAAACGAGACGCCGAGGGTGTTGTAGCCACGGCCCGCGAGCCACGGAATCTCGGTGAAGTAGGTCATGGTCACCGTGACCACGGGCTCGCCGTTCACGGTAAAGCCGGGCGGCAGCAGCTTCTGCATCTGTTCGTGTTTACCGAGAAAGCTCACCGACATCGCGGTGGACTTCGGGGCGTTGGTCCAATCGAACGCCTTGCGGTCCGGCCCTTTCCGCGGCCCGGTGGCTGGGCCGAAATGTGTCGGCATGCGGTACCACTCACCGGGAATGAACACGTAGTTCTCCGGCGCCTGGGCAAATGACGTGGTCGGCGTCATCAGTGCCATCAACAATCCCAACCACGCGATCGACCGCACGAATCGGCTCACGCACATCGTCGATTCCTCCATGCCGGCCGGGTGGCCAGGACCGGGATAGGCTATACCAGGCCGGAAGCCGCCGATCCCGCGCTGCTACTGCTTGAGCAGCGCCTTCGGAAATTTGGCGATGACGGTGTAATGCGGATCGACGACGTTGGCCACGCGCACGACGCCGGCCTGTGATGCGACCTGGTAGGCCTCCATCTTGTCGAAGCCGTAGTCGGCGACGAGCCACTCGATCAACTCGACATAGGCGATGCGGAAGGCGTCGATCAGCGGCCGCTGGCTGCCCGCGACCATGATGTACTCGCTGTTTTCCAGTCGTGGCCAGCGGATGCGCTTGTTCTTGATCAGGTCGAACTGGAACGTGACGTCGGCAGTCGACTCGAGGCCTGAGCCGGCGATCTCGCCGTCACCCTGCGCGGCGTGGAAGTCGCCGAAGTAGAAGAGCCCGCCGGGATGGAACACCGGCAGGTACACCGTGACGCCCTCGGTGACGTCGGAGGCGTCCATGTTGCCCCCAAAGTCGCCCGGCCAGAGGCCGCCGAACGCCTCCTGGCCCGCTGGCGCCGTGGCGACGCGGCCCAGCATCGGCCGAAGCGGGATTTCCATCCGCTTCACGCGCGAGTTCGGCAGGTCAATGATGCCGACGTTGCGCGCGCGATCGAGCTTCCAGATGAATCGGCGCGCCGGCAGCGGATCGTTGAGCAGCCGGGTGCGGCTGTCCCCCGCCACGCCGCTGATGCCGCCGGGCGTCACGTTCGAAATGGCCACGTCCTGATTCGGGCGCAGGCGCACCACGCGAACAACCAGCTGGTCACCCGTTTCGGCGCCCTCGATGTGAAACGGCCCGACCTCGCCCGGCCACGGCCCGGCCTTGTTGGGATCGTAGTAATCACCGGGCCTGGTGAACGTGCGCGTCTCGACGATGGCGCCCGGCTTGATCCGCAAGACCGGCTCGCGCACGGCAAACGTCTGGACGCCGTCTTTTGGCTCGTACTTGATGGTCTGACCGGCCGCCGGCGACGCCGCCGGCAGCGCGACAGCGGACAGGAACACCAGGGTTCGTGCGTTCATGGCCGAGCATCATCGCACGAAAGCCGGGCTCAGCTTGCACGGCGGCAGCCCACTGCGCCGGCTGCGGCCTTGGGATCAAAATCGGTGAACGACGCGTCCTCGCACCACCGTCATCTCGCAGCGCAAGTCCTTCAACGCCGCTGTGGGGATTTCGTACGGATTGCGGTCCCACACGGCAAGATCGGCGTCCTTGCCGACCTCGATGGTTCCGACACGATCCTCGAGGAACATCTGCCTGGCGGCCCACACGGTGTACGACCGCAGGGCGGTCTTGACGTCTACCGCTTCCGCGGTGCCGAACGGCGTGGCTCCGTACGTGCCATTCAGCGTCTGGCGCGACACCGACGCCCACAAGCCGTAGCGCGCCGCGAATGGCGTGACCGGATAATCGGACCCGCCGCCCCACTGGACGCCTTTGTTGACGTAGGTGCGGAACGGCTTCAATCGAAGGTTGCGCCGCGGGCCGAGGTTGCCGGCGTAGTTGTCGCCAATCCACCACATGAAGCCCGCTGAGGATTCGGGATAGGCGGCGTCGAAGTCACGCTGCAACCGCGCCATGGCATCGATGGCGCGATCGCTCGGCGTGTTCGCGTGGATGATCCCGTGGCGAAGGCCGCGCGTCGCAGTGGCCTTCAGTGCCTGATCGTAGGTATCGATCACCCAGTCGATGGCGCGATCGCCGATCGCGTGCGTACTGACGTGAATGCCGGCGTTGTGAAGCTCGGTGACGATCTGCCGGTACGCGCCTGGATCGGTCGACGGATAGCCGGTGTTGCCCTTGTCGACGTCTTTCAGGTTGCGGTTCCAGTCGTCATACATCCACGCCGTCCGCGCGCCGCCGCTGCCGTCCATGAACATCTTGACGCCGCCCGACACGAGCATGCCTCCCGCATCGAGGCCGGCCTGCCGCGGGTTCGCCTTCACCCGCGCCATCACGGCCGCGCGATCGTCGAGATTGCGGGCGCCCGACCACAGCGCAAACACCCGCACCGTGAGTTGTCCCTCCGCCAGCAACTCCTGATACAGCTCCCACTTCGCGGCACCGATGCCGGGATCCTTCGCGCCGGTCATGCCTTCGCGGTTGAAGTCCCGGGCGATTTGGGCGATACCCTGCTTCAGTTGGTCGCGCGATAGCGGCGGGACCAGCTTGCTGACCAGCCCCATCGCCGACTCCTTGAACACACCCGTCGGCGCGCCCGCCGCCGTGCGGTCGATCGTGCCCGCTGGAGGATCCGGCGTAGTCGCGCGGATCTCGGCCAGCTTCATCGCGAAGGTGTTCGCGACGCCGTAGTGCCCGGTGGTGTGCGTGAGCCACACCGGATTATTGGGCGCAATCACATCGAGGTCAGCGGCGGTGATGTAGCGCCGCTCGGCATACTTGCCCTCATCCCATCCGCGCCCGCGCACCCACTCGCCTGGTTTCAGCTTCGCGACCTGCGCGGCAACGCGCTTCTTTGCGTCCTCGATCGACGTCACCGCGGCATCACCCAGATCGACCGTGAACAACGCGTCGGCCGCCGAGAAATGCACGTGGGTATCGATCAAGCCGGGCGTGACCGCACGGCCGCGCAGATCGATCACCTCGGTGTTCGGACCGGCCATCGCCTTGACTTGCGCCGTCGTGCCGACGGCAACGATCCTGCCGCCGGCGACGGCAACAGCCTGCGCGATCGAGTCAGTCTTGTCGACCGTGAGCACGGTGCCGTTGATCAGCAGGGTGTCGGCCGGCGCTTGAGTGCCGGGGACGCTTACCGCTGCCAGCACGGCGAATGCCGCGGTCGCGACAGTCCATCTCTGCATGGGCCGTTCTCCCTTAGTCGTGCATTGTGAGTGGGAGCTACCGTTTTGCAGCCTGCGCGGCGAGCACCGCGGGGATCGTCTCGCCCACCGTGTTGACGATTCGGTCGATCTGCGCGTCGGTGGTGACGAGCGGCGGCGCCAGGCAGATGCAGTCCATGACCACGCGCGTGTAGAGGCCGCGGTCGAGCATCGCATCCGTCAGCTTCTGCGTGAGGCCCGCTTCGGGCGGGAACTGTTGCTTCGTGGCCTTGTCGGCGACGATCTCGACGGCTGCCATCAGGCCAAGGCCGCGCACGTTGCCGACGCCGTCGATCGACTCGAGGCTCCGCAGCCCGCGCCGTAGTTTATCGCCCGCGACGACGGCGCGTTCAACGAGACGCTCGCGTTCAAGGATGTCGATGTTGGCCAGTGCGACCGCGCAACAGGTGGGATGCCCCGAATAGGTATAGGCATGCATCCAGCGCTGGCCAGGCGGGACGCCGTTGATCACGTCGCGAATGGCATCCGAGACGCCGATGCCACCAAGGGGGATGTATCCGCTCGTGATCCCCTTCGCGAACTGCATGATGTCTGGCTCGATGCCGAAATACTCCAGGCCGAACCAGCGTCCGGTGCGCCCGAACCCGGTGATCACTTCGTCCGCAATCAGCAGCACCCCGTGCTTCGAGCAGATCTCGCGGATGCGGGCGAAATAATCTAGCGGCGGCACGATCACCCCGCCAGCGCCCTGCACGGGCTCGGCGATGAACGCCGCAACGGTGTCGGGACCTTCACGAAGGATCGCCTCTTCCAACTGGTTGGCAGCGGCCACGCCGATGCTGAGGTTGGCGTCGGGACTTTTGAAGCGATACGGATCCGGCGCATCGATGTGGAGGAAGCCGGGCGTACGCGGCTCGAACATCGGCCAGAACGCCGACAGGCCGGTCGCGCTCATCGCCGCCAGCGTCAGGCCGTGATACGCGCGCCGGCGCGAGATCACCTTGATCTTGTCGGGCTTGCCGAGCGCCTTCCAGTAGAACCGCGCCGTCTTGAACGAGGTCTCGGACGCCTCCGCGCCACCGCTCGTGAAGAAGAACGTGTTGATGGACGGATAGACGAGCCCGCTCAGGCGTTCGGCCAGCGCGATGGCCGGTTCGTTGCTGCCGCCGGCGTATGCGGAATGAAAGGCGAGCGTACCCATCTGCCGCCGCGCCGCCTCGCCGAGCTCCTGCCGGCCGTGGCCGATGTTGACGTTCCATAGCCCCGACAGGCCATCGATGTATTCGCGCCCGGTCGAATCCTTGATCAGCGCGCCATTACCCGAGACCCACACCCGCGCGGTTTGGTACGAAGACGGATGATGCAGCGGATGCATCAGGTGCGCGCGATCGGTATCCAGCGATGTTGTCGTGCTCATGCGGAACGCTCCTGAGGGGCAACAGTATAGTCCGGCCGATCAGGCGCGGCAGCTCACCCTTTCGAGCTGCCACTACCTGCGCGTGAATGGCCGTCCTGGTCGCGTCACTACGCCGGCGCCTGGCCGACCTCACGCACTTCGATCGGCATGTTCAGCGGCTTACCGCCCGGTCCGGGGCACGTCGATATCTTCGCGGCAATCGCGTAGGCCTCGTCAGCGCTCTTCACTTCGACGATCCAGAAACCCGCGATGAACTCCTTCGACTCGGCGAAAGGACCATCCGTCACCGACGGCCTGCCCCCATCGTCGGCGCGAACGATCCTCGTCTGGTCCGGCCCGACGAGCCCTTCTCCAGTGACCCACTGGCCCTTCGCTTTCAGGTCGGCGTTGACCTGGTGCATGAACCCGACCATCGCCTTCACGTCGGCGGGCGACCACCCGGCCATTTGGTAAGGCCCTTTCGGCACATTCATATGCAGCATGAACTTCATCGTGTCTCTCCGATTCGGGGACGGCCGCCAATCGGCGTCCTTGCTTACACGTCGAAGGAACGGCCTACGGATCGACAAGCTCATCCGTAAAACACTTCCGAAATGGTGAAAAGGGGTCAGACCCCCATTTTCACCATCGCTATTGCGAATTGAGCACCATGGCAAGCAGCGCGTAATAGCCGCAAATACCGATGGTATCGAGGGTTCCCTGCTCGCCCAGCGCGGCGCGGGCGCGGTCGCGGAGCACCGGGAAGATCGTGCGATCGCGATGCAAGGCTGTGCACAGGTCGTAGAGCGCCTGCTGCTGGGTGTCGAGTCCCTGGGGCATCTCGCCGGCCCACACCGCGTCGAGCACCGCTTGCGGCAGGCCCGCTTCGAGGGCGATGGGCGCATGGATCTCCCACTCGTATTGCTGGCGCCAGTGTGCCGCGGTGATCAGGATGGCCAGCTCGCTCAACCGCGGCGGCAACGCGCTGCGGAACCGGAGGTATTCGCCGAGCGCGCTGACGCGCGTCATCAGCTCGGGACTCTCGAGGAGAGGAATGAACGGACCAAACGGCTCAACGCCGCGGAGCCGCCGAAACTCCTCCGCGGCAAGCTCTTGTTCGGGCGTCTTCACGCCGACGTCGCCGGAAGACCGTTCTTGAGCAGGTCTTCCATCGCCGCCACGAACGTGTCGATCTCTTCGAGTGGCGTGTAGATGTTCGGCGTCACGCGAATGCCGTTGTATTCGGGACGGTTGATCGCGGTGGTGATGATCCGGTACTTGTCCCACATGAACGCGTTGATGCGCGGCGCGGGAATGTCCTTGATGCCGACGCACGCCACACCGTATACCTGGTCGAGGCCCGTGTGGATCACGATGCGCGGGTTGGCCTTCAGCTTGTTGGCCCACCGCAGCGTCAGGTAGCGCAGGCGCGCGGCCACGCGATCGGTGCCGATGGCCTGGTGGAACGCGAGCGCTTCGTTGATCGCCGCCTTCGTCGCCGCCGGCGACGTGCCAATCTCCTCGAACTTGCGGATGTCGTTGACATTGCGCTCGGGCGCGGCCTGCAGTGGCCAGGTCTTCGCGATACGATCGCGCCGCACGTAGAGGAAGCCCGTGCCGGTCGGCGCCAGCAGCCACTTGTGCAGGCTGGTGCCGTAGTAGTCCATTTCGAGATCGCGCAGCTTGAACGGGAAATGCGCCACCGCGTGCGCGCCGTCGACAATCGTGATGATGCCGCGCGAGCGGGCCATGCGCGCCAGGTTCTGCACCGGGAAGATCTGGCCGGTCAGGTTGGTGATATGGCAGAAGTGCAACACCTTGGTGCGCGGCGTGATGGCGCCCTCGAGCAGGCCGTACAAATTCTCGCTGGTGGTCGGCACCGGGAAGTTGACCTTCTTGATGACGATCTTCTCGCGCCGTACGCGCTGATCCCACGTGGTCAGCATCCGGCCGTAGTCCTGCTCGGTGGTCACCACCTCGTCGCCCGGCTCGAGGTCGAGGCCGTTCTGCGCGATCTGCAGCGACTCGCTCG
>JALDXK010000024.1:0-21081 GCA_032155105.1 Acidobacteriota bacterium | reverse complement strand
GCCGGCGGCCGCACCTTCGCTCAGGACCTTCGGCCGCGACTCTCCAATGGCCGCGTCGAATCGCACGCAACGACGAACATCGCGAAGGACCTCCCCGCGCTGGCGCGCACGTTCACCGAGCCGACCTGGGTGGGCTACGCGCAGCCGCTGATCGACGGCGAGCACCAGATGTGCGACTACTGGAACGACGGCATGCGCTACTCGCAGTCGACGGATCCGGTGCGCCTCGAGCCCGCGGATGTCTTCTTCGTGCTGTTCCGCGTCGAGAACCGCGAGATCGTCCGCATCCGCACCTTCTCGGCGAACTGTCCGCTCGACGCCGGCGGCAAGGCGGTGCACTGGTTCACGGGCGTTCAGGTGAACGACAGCGTGAGCTTCCTGAAGACCTTCATCGGCGCCAACGCGACGCGGCGATTGATGGAGTCCGCGGTGACCGGAATCGCGTTGACCGAAGGCCAGCAGCCGCTGAACGAGCTCGTTACCCTCGCGCGCGAGGGCACGACGACGAACGTGAAGGGGTCGGCGTTGTTCTGGCTCGCGCAGCGCGCGGGGCAGAAAGCCGTGGGCACGATTACCGCCGCGATCGAGAACGATCCGGACACCGAGGTCAAGAAGAAGGCGGTGTTCGCGCTGAGTCAGTTGCCGAAGGACGAGGGCGTGCCGCTGCTGATCGAGCAGGCGAGGAACAACAAGAACGCCGCGGTCCGCAAGCAGGCGATGTTCTGGCTCGGCCAGTCGAAGGATCCCCGCGCGTTGAAGTTCTTTGAAGAAATCCTCACAAGACGCTGACTGGTAACTCTTCGCTCGCCGCATCGCTACGGAAGCATCTCGTTCCCGGCCTCCGTCGCGTCGCCTCGGGAAAACGCGTTGCGGCTCACCGACGCTGTCCAAACGGTTGGGGACCCCCATCCCCAACCTCACAGTGTTGGCCGCGCCGCGTTTTCCAGAGCTGCTTGCGAGGACGACGCGACGTCGGCCGTCCACGAGACGCTTCCTCGCTCATCGTCGGCTCGCCCTGTCCGCCGGAGCCTTGGCGAAGGCGGATCGAACGTTCACTCCGGGAGGTACCTGCTCTCGCGACGCGCTACAGCACTCGCACTCCCCATTGGCACCGGCACCGCGCACCCACCCTTTGGCACCAGGCACGAGGCACCATGGGTATCACCGTTGGGTTTCCAACCTTCCCATTGCCTGAGACCATCCAAGGCTTCGAGGTTTCTGTAATGCGCAAAGTCTCCGTTTTCGCCCTGATCCTTCTCGCAACGCCAGCCGTCTGGGCCGCAGTACTCCCCTTCGACGTGGCCACACGCACCGGTGGTGCGCGTGGCCTCGCTCAGGGCAAGCCGGCTGAGCAATCCGCGCAATCTGCGGCCTATCGGGGCGAATGGACGGCCGACACGCGCAACACCTGGACCGGCGACGACGGCGAGCCGCGCATCCAGTTCAACCTCCGGACCGCGGCCGGCGACAGCCGCTGGGGGTTCGGCGTGCGTCTCCGTGAGCTCGTGGGCCTGCCGCCTGCCGCCGTGGCCAGCGTGGCCAACGACGTTCAGTTCTCCTGGACGCGCGAGGCCGGGGTGTTTCGCTTTACCGGCTCGTTCGACAGTGGCCGCGGCAGCGGCACCTATACCTTCACGCCGGATCAGACCTTCATCACCAACATGGGAACGGCCGGCTACCGCAGTCTTTCCAGCGACGATCTCGTCCGCCTCGCGATGGTCGACGTCACCGTGGCCCACGTGCGCGGCCTGTCGCAGGCCGGCTACCCGAACCTGCCGCTCGACGACATGGTCCGCACACGCATTCATCGCGTGACGCCGCAGTTCATCAGCGATCTGGCCGCGGTCGGTTACAAGGGAATTGCGATCGAGGATCTGATCCGCATGAGCATTCACGGCGCGACCGCCGCGAACATCAAGGCGCTGCAGGACGCCGGCATTCGCGGCCAGTCGGTCGAGGACATCATCAAGTTCCGCATCCACAAGGTCACGCCCGAGTTCATCCGCGCGATGGAGCAGCGCGGCTACAAGGGTGTCCCGGCCGAAGACCTCGTGCGGATGCGCATTCACAAGGTCACGCCGGAAGAAGTCGACCGGCTGCGCGCCGCCGGCTTCACCAACATGACCATCGACGACCTGGTGAAATTCCGAATTCACCGGGTCACGCCCGAGTTCGTCCGCGCCCTCGAGTCGCGCGGCTACAAGGGCGTGCCGCAGCAAGACCTCGTCAAGATGCGGATTCACAACGTGTCGCCGGAGGACATCGACCAGTTCAAGGCGCTCGGGTTCAGCGGCCTGGGCGTGGACCAGCTCGTCAAGTTCCGCATCCACCGGGTGACGCCGGACTACGTGCGCGCGATGCGCGAGGTCGGCTTCACGGCGGTGACCGAGGATCAGCTCGTGCGGATGCGCATTCACAACGTCGATGCGACGTTCGTCCGCCACGCCCGCGAAGACGGCCTGACCGTCCAGACGCCTGGAGAGGCGATTGACCTCGCGATCCACGGACCGCGTTGGAGAAAGCGGCGTTAGGCACTGGCACTACAGCACGATGCGTGCGACGCGCACCGGGCACCGCTCATTGGCACCAGGCACCGGCACCCACCCTTTGGCACGAGTCACGAGGCACGAGGTACCCCCACCCGGCAACGGGCGGGCGGTGAGCATCGTCGTCATCGGTATACTTCCGCGAGATGGCCCCTCCGCCGCCGTACCGAGATGTGACCGTCGGGCAGTTGTTGACACGTCTGGCCGACTCGCTTCCCGACCACGACGCCGTCGTCTATTCGGACCGCAACCTGCGGTGGACCTTCGCCGCGCTCGAGCATGAAGCGCGGCTCGTCGCCCGCGGGTTGATGGCGGCGGGCGTGGCGCGCGGCGACCGCGTCGCCGTGTGGGCCACGAACGTCCCGGAGTGGATCGTCCTCCAATTCGCGCTCGCCAAGGCCGGCGCGATCCTGGTCACGGTCAATACCTCGCTGCGTGCCCGCGAGATCGAATACCTGCTCCGTCAGAGCGAGTCCTCCACGCTCATCACCATCGCCGGCTTCAAAGGCGTCGACTACCTGGCGGAGCTGCGTGAGGCGACGCCCGAGACCCTGACGCAGGTGTTCTTCATCGGTGACGACTGCCCGGCGGATGCCACACCGTACGAGCGCCTCCGAGCCCTCGCCGACGAGGTGTCCGAGGCCGAGCTCGATCGCCGTGAAGCAGGCGCGGCCGTGGACGATGTGATCAACATGCAATACACCTCTGGCACGACGGGCTTTCCGAAGGGCGTGATGCTGTCGAGCCGCAACATCGTCAACAACGGCTACTGGATCGGCGAAGGCCTCGGCTACACGCCGTCCGATCGTCTCTGCCTGTGCGTGCCGTTGTTTCATTGCTTCGGTTGCGTCCTCGGCGTCCTGGCCACCTTCACGCACGGTGCCTGCCTGTGCCCGGTCGAGTTCTTCGATCCGTTGCGCGTGCTGGAGACCGTCGATCGCGAGAGATGTACTGCGCTCTATGGTGTGCCGACGATGTTCCTGGCGGAGCTGGAGCATCCGGAGTTCACGCGATTCAGCACGCATACCTTGCGCACCGGCATCATGGCGGGCGCGTTATGTCCCGAGCCATTGATGCGGCGGGTAATCGACGAGATGCACCTGCCGGAGCTCACCATTGTCTATGGCCTGACGGAAACCTCGCCAGGGCTGACGCAAACGCCGCGCGATGCGGACCTCATCGAGCGTACCCAGACGGTCGGCCGCGTGATGCCCGAAACCGAAGTGCGCATCGTCGATCCACACACCGGCGACGACGTCGCGGCCGGAGTGGATGGGGAGTTATGGGCGCGCGGTTACGTGGTGATGAAGGGGTACTACAAGATGCCGGACGCCACCGCTGCGGCGATTACGGCGGATGGGTGGCTGAAGAGCGGCGACCAGGCATCGATCGATGCCGAAGGCCGCATCCGCATCACTGGCCGCATCAAGGACATCATCATTCGTGGCGGCGAGAACATCGCGCCAAAGGAAGTCGAAGATGTCCTGCGCGCTCACCCGGCCATTGCCGATGCGTCGGTGTATGCAGTGAAGAGCGAGTTCTTTGGCGAGGAAGTTGCTGCAGCATTACGGCCTCACCCTGGGGCAACGATCGACATCGACGACGTGCAGGCCTTCTGTCGCGACCGGATCGCCCGCTTCAAGACACCGCGTTACATTCGCATCGTCGATGGCTTCCCGCTCACGGCGTCCGGGAAAATCCAGAAGTTCCGCTTGCGTGAAACGCACGAGGCCGAAATTGCCAAGGTGCGTACGGTGCGTACTGGTGCGTAGCGTGCCTATGGGGGTGCCCGGGATGTAGAATCACCAGCTATGCGCAACACCTTAAGACTCAGCCTTGTCGGCCTGACACTGCTGGCGCTTACCGCGCCGGGGATCACCGCCCAAAGTTCCGTCCCCCAACCCGATCAATATTTCGGCTTCAAGATCGGCAGCGACGGCGAGCTTGCCCGGTATCCGAAGATCCTCGAGTACTTCCAGACCATCGCGAAGAGCACCGATCGGGTGAAGTACGAGGAGATCGGCAAGACCACGATGGGCAACAGCTATGCGCTGTTGCGGATCAGCTCGCCACAGAACCTGGCGAAGTTCGATCGACTGGTCGAAATCAACCGTCGCCTCGCCGATCCGCGCGGGCTGTCGGACGCTGACGCGCAGAAGCTCGCCGCCGAGGGCAAGCCCTTCTACCTCGTCTACGCGACGATTCACTCCACGGAAGTCTCCAACGGCCAGGCGATCATCAACATCGTCCATCGGCTCGCCACCGAGAACTCTCCGCAGGTGCGGCAGATCCTCGACAACTCTGTGGTGTTGATGGTGCCGTCGCAGAATCCCGACGGCCAGCACCTGGTGATCGATCACTGGTACAAGACCAGGGGCACCAACTACAACCGTGTCTATCCGGACCTGTATCACAAGTATGTCGGCCACGACGACAACCGCGACTGGTTCATGTTCACGCAGAAGGAAACGCGCATGAACATCGAGCTGGTGCAGAACAAGTACAAGCCGATCATCTCGCACGACATGCACCAGCAGGGCCCGCAAGGCTCGCGTATCTTCGTGCCGCCGTTCACCGATCCGTTCGACGTCAACATTCACCCGATCCTCGCGCTCGGACAGGCGACGGTGGGGCAGGCCATGGCCTCGGCGCTCATCGGTGAGGGGAAAGAAGGCGTCGCGTGGATGCAGTCCTACGACATGTGGTCGCCGGCGCGGCAGTACATGATTTACCACGGCCAGCCGCGCATCCTGACCGAGATTGCCAGCAGCGGCGGCGGTCTCGCCGATCCGTTCGTGAATCCGCAGAAAGGCCGTCCAATTGGCCCGCAGGAACCGCGCTGGAACTTTCCAGTGCCGTACTCGAACGACACCTGGACGCTCGGACAGCAGGTGGATTACGGCATCACCGCTGCCCTCGCCGGCATGTCGCACGTCGCCAAGTACGGCAACGAATGGCTCTACAACTTCTACAAGGTGCACCGCGACTGGGTGAACTACAACAAGGGGCCGTTCGCGTTCATCGTCCCGGCCACGCAGCGCGATCCGTACGCGACCTTCGAGATGCTCGATATCCTCAAGTTCGGCGACGTCGAGATTCACAAGGCCACCGCGGCGTTCAGCGCCAACGGCAAGCAGTATCCGGCAGGTTCATGGGTGATCAAGACCGCCCAACCCTACGGCGCGTTTGCCAAGACGATGCTCGAGAAGCAGATCTATCCGGACCTGCGCGTGTTCCCGGGCGGACCTCCCGAGCCGCCGTATGACGTGACCGGCCACACGCTGTGGATGCTGATGGGCGTGACGGTTGATGCGGCAGACAAACCGTTCGAGGCGCCGCTCGAATTGCTGAAGACGATCACGCCGGTGGCGGCCGCGGTCGCCGCGCGCCCGAAGGGCGCCTATCTCGTCGATCCGGGCACCTACGGGTTCTTCAAGTCGGTGGCGGAACTGCAGAAGGCCAACGTGCCGGTGTATCGCGCCGCGAAGGCATTCGAGGCGCAGCCTTCGACAGGCTCGGGCCAGGGGGCGCGCACGTTCGCGGCGGGTACGTGGGTCATTCCGCCGACTGCGGCGGCGCAGAAGATCGTCGAGAGCGCGGCCAAGACGCTGGGCATTCCGGTCGCCGGTGTCGATCGCGTTCCCGCGGTGGATGGCTTCCGTCTGAAGCCGGCCACGAAAGTCGGCTTGTGGAAGGGCGCCAACAACATGCCGGGCGGCTGGTTGATGTGGATGCTCGAGCAGTACGGTATCAATCACGAAATCGTGAAGTCGCAGGACTTCACCGGTGATCTCAACGCCAAATACGACGTCATCCTGCTTCCCACCGGCACATCGAAGGCGCGCATCGTCAGCGGCCTCGATCCGAAGCGGAACGATCCGGCGGAGTGGTCGTGGGCGTTTGGCGTTGGTGACGACGGCTGGAAGAAGCTGCGCGCGTTTGTCGAGAACGGCGGCACGATCCTCGCGATCGGATCGTCCGTCGACACGGTGCAGGAACTGTTCAACCTGCCGATCGAGAAGGCGTTGCCGGAGGGGCGGCCACGATTCGGCCCGCAGGCCGCTTCTTCTGGCGGGGCGTCCGGCGCCTCGGCCGATGCGGTGCTGCGCGACGCCTTCAGCAGCCCGGCGCGGCTGATGCAAACGCTGCGTGATCGCGTCGCTGACCCGCAGTCGCTGTTCTATTGCCCCGGCTCATTACTCGCCAACGAGTTCGACACCAACAACCCGATCGCGTGGGGCATGCCTGAATCGTGGCCGGTGTTCTTCGAAGGCGATCAGGCCTATCGGCTGCGTCCCGGCTTCGGCATCGAGACGCAAGTGGTGTCGCGCTATCCGACGTCGAACATCCTGCAGAGCGGGTGGCTGCTCGGCGAGGAGTACCTCCGCGATCAAGCCAACATCCTGTCGTTCCGCATCGGCAAGGGCGCGGTGGTGGCGTACGGGAGCCAGATCGACTTCCGCACACAGCCGCGGACGACATTCAAATTGATCTTCAACGGAATGTTCCACGGTCCGTCGACGCCCGTGCCTGCCGCACAGATGGGACGGCCGTCAGCGACCGCGACGAACGAACAGTGATACTGGCACTGCCAATCGTCGATCGAATGATTGAGCGACTGTCTGCCAATCGTCACGGCGTGATTCTCGCGGCCTTGCTGGTCACTCTGGGCTCGATGCCTGTCGCTCAGACAGGCCGCACTCCCGACGAGATCGCCCGCGCGATCGTGATCGGCCAGGCGTACCCGTCGGGCAATGTCTACGTCGCCGGCTTCGACGAGACCGAGCCGCGTCGGTGGCCGTCCCGGCTCGGCCTGCTGCCGATTTTCAAGGCGGCGCCCGCGCCGATCGGCGCCGGTGCTGACTTCTTCCGGCCGGTCACGCAGGATTCCGAGGAACAAGCGGACTTTCCGCGCCGCGAACCCGGTGCCGACATCACCGTCGAGCGCGATGTGTTCAGGACGCTGGACAACATGCCCGTGCAGGATCGCAACCTGGCCCGGTATCGCGCCGTCGAGGCGATTGATGCGTCCGTGTCGATCTTGGGGTGGGATGAGGCCATCGGCCTGGCCGACATCAGCTTTGCGGGCCGCGGCCAGCGGCGTCCAACAACGACCGGCGAGGCCGTCCTGATCGCTGCAGAGAAGAAGGCGCGTCCGAAGGATGTCGAGTGCACCACCGTGCCGCAATACCTCGACTCGGCGGAAATCCTGCTGACAGCGAAGGCGGCCAACTCCAACATCACGATTCGTCTCTCGCACTACGACACGCCCGGATGTCTTGGGCATCTCTCGCAGGTCTGGGTGCTCGACGTGATGACACCGGGCCAGCAGCCGCGGCGATTCGAATTCCGCCACTACCAGGGTGTCATCTAACGGACTGTTTCGTGGAGCACGCCGTGACGATCGTCGATCTCGCCGCCCAGGGGCCGGACGTCCGTGAGCAGGCCGCCGCAATGCTCACCGAGGCATTTCCGCATGACAACGGTTGGCCGACCCAGGCCGCTGCTCTGGACGAGATCGACTGGGTCGCGAAGGACGGCTTCGTGCGGGCCGCGGTCGAGGGCGGTGTCGTCCTGGGCTGGGTCGGTGGCCTATCCGAGTACCGCGGCAAGGTGTGGGAGCTGCACCCGATTGTGGTGCGCAAGGATCAGCGCCTCGGCGGCATTGGCCGCACGCTCGTGCTGGCATTCGAAGCCGCCGCGCGTGAACGCGGCGGCCTGACGGCGACACTGGGTACCGACGATGAATTCGGGCAGACGTCGCTGTCCGACGTCGATCTCTACGCCGATGTGCCGCGCCAGATTGGCGCCCTGCGCGATCTGGGCTCGCGCCACCCGTTCCTGTTTTACCGCAAGCTGGGATACGTTGTGACGGGCCTGATGCCCGACGCAAACGGTCGCGGCAAGCCCGACATCTACATGTCGAAGGCGTTGTAAAGGAGACGTGATGGTCACACGAGCCGGATGTCTTGTTGCCGTCCTGGCGCTGCTGCCGTCGATGGCCGCGGCCCAGACCGCACCGCGGCCCGATGCCGATCCGCGCATCGAGAAGCTGGTCGCCGCGGTGTCCGAGGAGCGCCTGAAAGAGTTGCTCTCGAAGCTGGTCAGCTTCGAGACACGCAACACGCTCTCGGACCAGACCTCGCCGGTGCGCGGCATCGGGGCGGCACGCAACTGGATTCTCGAGGAGATGCGCCGCTCGAGCGAGAAGCTGCGCGTCACGTTCGATACGCACATCATTCCCCCACAGGGACGCATCACGCGGCAGGTGGACTTGCGTAACGTGATGGCGATCCTGCCCGGACGCACGCCGCGCCGCATCTACGTGTCGGGCCATTACGACTCGCTGAACGTCGGCGGACAGAACGTGTCGAATGCGGCCGCGCCGGGCGCAGCGCCGGCGGCAGCCGGCGGCCGGCCCACACGCGACGACCACGACGTCAAGGCCAACGGCGCCAACGACGATGGCAGCGGGACGGTGCTGACGATGGAGCTGGCGCGAGTCTTTGCCGAGAGCGGCATCGAGTTCGATGCGACGCTGGTGTTCATCTGCTGGGCGGGCGAGGAACAGGGCCTGATCGGGTCGCGCGCGCACACCATGGATCTCGCCGCGCAAAAGATTTCCGTCGAAGCCGTCTTCAACAACGACATCGTCGGCAACTCCAGGGGTGGTAACGGCTTCGTCGATGCCGAGTCCATACGCGTCTATGCGATCGGTCCAGAGGATTCGCCGGCCCGGGCGCTGGCCCGGCACATCGTGAAAGCCGCGGGCATTTATGTACCATCGCACCGTGTGCGGCCGATGGCCCGTGAGGATCGTTTCGGCCGTGGCAGCGATCAATCGTCGTTCACCGCTGAAGGGTACCCGGCCGTCGTGTTCCGCGAGGCCAATGAGAATTTCGCGAAGCAGCATGGCCCCGACGACACGATCGACGGCGTGGACTTCGGCTACCTCGCGCAGAACGCCCGCGTGAACGTGGCCGGCATGGCGGCGCTGGCACTGGCGCCGCCCGCGCCGAAGGTGACCAACGACCGTGGCGGCAACATGCTGTCGCGCGATCCGTCAGGCTACGACGCAACGATGCGATGGAACGCGTCGCCGGGTGCCGTGGCGTACCGCATCTACTGGCGAGACACGTGGACCAACGATTGGCAGCACAGTCAGACGATCGGCAACGTGACGACGTTTACGCTGAAAAACGTGTCGATCGACGACTTTGCGTTTGGCGTGTCGGCCGTTGGTGCTGACGGCAACGAGAGCCTGGTCAGTTCGTACGTGTCGCCAGTCCGCAGGGATCAGCCGTTGAAGAAACAGTAGCGCTCGGAAGTCTCATCAGCGCAGATCCGCTACGCTTTGAATGATGAGTGACCCCTCCGCTCGCCTGCGCCGGGCGTTGTCGCAGCCGCTTCCGGGTCTTGCAGCCCAGTTGCGCATGGCGCCAAGCCCCAGGGTCGGCTGGGATCCGTTGAAGTTTCCCGACGAGGCTCGCGCCGGCGCGGCGCTGCTGCTCGTGTACCCCCACGACGACACGATGCATTTCACACTCACCGTCCGCGGCTCCGGCCTGCGGAATCACACCGGGCAGGTGTCACTGCCAGGCGGCAGCGTGGACGCTGGAGAGTCGTTCGAAGAGGCGGCGCTGCGGGAAGCGCAGGAAGAGATCGGCGTGGATCCGCGCACGGTCGAGCTGCTCGGACGGCTGACGCCGCTGCACATCCCCGTCAGCGGCTACATCCTGAATCCCGTCGTCGGCTTCACCACGATGCGGCCGGCGTTCCAGCGCGCCGAGTGGGAAGTGGCGCGCATCATCGAGGCGCCGGTTCTGCTCTTGAACGAGGCCCGCGTCGTCAAGCGCGAGATTCGCACGCGCGTGGTGAACGGCCAGTCGATCGACGTCGACGTGCCT
This sequence comes from Acidobacteriota bacterium, assembly GCA_032155105.1. GTDB lineage: Bacteria > Acidobacteriota > Vicinamibacteria > Vicinamibacterales > UBA2999 > 12-FULL-67-14b. The sequence goes on along the minus strand of JALDXK010000024.1, from coordinate 10,628 downwards.
TTCTATGATATCGATGGCGAGAAGGTGTGGGGCGCGACCGCGATGGTGCTTGCGGAGTTCAACGCGCTCGTGAATGCGTGATGACGCCGTTGTCGATGTCTTTGCTGACGCTTGCCGCTCTCGTCCTCGCCGTCCCTGGCGTCGTGCTGATGATCGCCGGCCTCGTGGCGCTCAGGCGCCGGCGTCCATTCAGGTTCGTCTTCCGCACGCTGTTCGGCCTGCTGCTGCTGGTCGCCGGCGCGCTGCTGGCGGTGATCGGCGCCGGCATGTACGGCTATCGCGCGCTTACGCGTGAGGAAGTCGCGGCGCGTGTCACCGTGCGGCCTCTCGACGAACCGCAGCGATTTTCCGCAACCTTCCAGGTCGCCGGCCGGCCCGAGGCGGTGCATTACGAACTCGCCGGCGACGCCCTCTACGTCGACGCCCACGTGCTCAAGTGGAAGCCAATGGTGAACATACTCGGCTTGCACACGGCCTACGAGCTCGATCGGGTGGCCGGGCGCTACGACGACATCGAGCGCGAACGCACCGCGAACCGCACCGTGTATTCACTTGCTCCGGAACGTTCGGTGGACCTGTTCGGGCTGCGGCAGCGTTACGCCTTTCTCGCTCCATTGCTCGACGCGGAGTACGGGTCGGGCACGTTCGTTCGCGTGACCGAGCCGGCCGAGCTCGAGGTGCGCGTGTCGACCAGCGGGTTGCTGATTCGCCCGGTCGTGCCGTAACCTGGCGCCGCCATGACCGCACGCTTTCGCGCGCCGTGGGGCCGGGAACTGATCGTGATGTCGGCCATCGGCGTGCTGGTCATGGGCGTCCCGATCATCGTGCAGCTGTCCAGGGGCTTCTGGCTGGTGAGCGGTCTGCTCGCGATTCTGCTCATTGTGATCGTCTGCTTGTGCGTACGCGGTTACGAGTTGGTGCCCGGCGAGCTGCGCATCGTGCGGTTGCTGTGGATCACCCGATGGCCGCTCGATCCGGCGGCGCGCGCCTTCGCGCGGCCGCACGCGATGAAGGGATCGTGGCGCATCTGGGGTAACGGGGGCATGTTCGCGATCACCGGCCGCTTCAGCGGTTCCAGCCTTGGCCGCTACATCGCGTTCGTCACGGACCCGGAACGGACGGTGGTCCTGGAGACCCGCCGCGGCACGGTCGTGGTGTCGCCCGACAACCCTGCCGCGTTCGTCGCAGCGGCGGCGCAGGCGTCGCAGTCCGCGCGCCGCTAGTTGCGTTATCCTCAGCCGGTGATGCTCCGAGTCGTGGTGATCGTTGCGGCCCTCGTCGCGGCAGCGGCAGCGCAGACGCCGTCGCCTGCCGACACCCTGTTCGACAAGTTTTTCTCCGCGGAGAGTCCCGCCGATGCCGCGGCTGCCGGCGAACAGGTGGCTGCGGCCGTGGACTTCGACACCGCCTACGCGCGCCTGAAAAAAGGCCGCGCCTATCTGGACGAGAAGCGCGGCGAGTATCCGCTACGGTGGAAATCGCGGACCGGGCCGTTCTTCAACAACGTCGTCGACGTACCCGCGGACTACGACCCGGCGCAGAAATGGCGGCTGCGCGTGCAGCTGCACGGCGGCGTGGGCCGCCCCTCTCCAACCGCACAGGCGCCAGGGCGGCAGCAGGCCCCTCCCGTGAACGGCCGGACGCCGAATCGCATCGAGGGCGAGAAGCAGATCTATCTCCACCCGAGCGGGTGGATGCAGGCGCAGTGGTGGGACGAGGAACAGGTCGACAACATCCTGCGCGCCGTGGATGTCCTGAAGCGTAAGTACAACATCGACGAAGCGCAGATCTATCTCACCGGGATTTCCGACGGCGGCACCGGCGTCTATTACATCGCGCTCAAGGAGCCGAACGTGTGGTCCTCGTACCTGCCGCTCAACGGCAGCCTCGCCGTGCTGCGCAATCCGCAGAACGGCGCCGACGGCGAGATGCACGGCAACAACCTGGTGAACGCGCCGCTCTACGTGGTGAACGGTGAGAACGATCAGCTCTATCCTGTGGCGCAGGTCGAGCCGCACATGGCCTGGCTGAAGCGCATGGGGGTGACGCTGCTGTTCCGTCCGCAGGCTGGCGCGCAGCACAACACCGCCTGGTGGCCGACGGAGCGCGAGTCATTCGAGACGTTCGTGCACGAGCATCCGCGGCCCGCGCACCCGGCGGCGCTATCGTGGGAAACCGAGCGCGTCGATCGCTTCAGCCGGAACCGCTGGCTGATCATCAACGAGATCCGGACCGACCAGTCGCGCGCCACCGAGCTGACCGATCTCGGGTTCTTCCAGCACACCAAGCGGTCCGGGCGTGTCGACATCCGGCGAAATGGCAACACCTTCGACGCGGTGGTTCGTGACGTGGCGAAGTTCACGCTGCTGCTCTCGCCCGACGCGATCGACTTCGACAAGCCGGTGGTGGTGACCGTGAACGGCAGGCAGGTATTCGGCGGCGCGGTGAAAAAAGACGCGGCGGCGCTGATGCGCTGGGCCGCCCGCGACAACGATCGCACGGCACTCTATGGAGCGGAGCTGGCAATCGCGGTGCCATGACCGATCCCGCTCACGACGCCGCGTCTGCGCCGGCGTGGAAGATGCCGATGCGGGCGCGCTCGCCGCATGAACCACATCGCGTCGCCACGCCCCTCGAGCTGTTTTTCGATCTCGTTTTCGTCGTGGCCCTCGCGCAGGCGGCCAGCGGCCTCCATCACGCCGTGGCGGAGGCCCACGTCGCCCATGCCCTGATCAGCTACTCGATGGTGTTCTTCGGCATCTGGTGGGCGTGGATGAACTTCACGTGGTTTGCCTCCGCGTACGACAGCGACGACGTGCCGTACCGGTTGGCGGTGTTCGTGCAGATCACCGGCGCGCTGGTGTTTGCGGCCGGCGTGAAACAGATGTTCGACGAGAGCGACATCAACATCGCCTCTCTCGGCGGTTACGTCATCATGCGCATGGCCGCGGTCCCGCAATGGCTGCGCGCCGGCGCCTCGGATCCACCGCGCCGGCGAACCACGCACCGCATGGCGATCGGCGTCAGCCTCTGCCAGCTGGCCTGGATCGTGCTGTACTTCGCGCCCGAGGCGTGGCGGTTGACGGGGTTCGCCCTGTTCGCGCTGGCGGAGCTTGCAGTGCCGGTGTGGGCCGAGCAGGCCTCGCCAACGACATGGCACCCGCATCACATTGCCGAGCGGTACGGGCTGTTCACGATCATCGTGCTCGGCGAGTCGGTGCTGGCCGCCATGCTGGCGGTGCAGACCGCGCTGGCATCGGGCGAGAGATTTTCGGCGCTGGCCCCCGTGATCGGCGGCGGCTTGCTGATCGTCTACGCCCTCTGGTGGTTGTATTTCTATCGACCCGTGCACGACTTGCTCGAGAGCCACGAACTGCGAAAGGCGATCACCTGGGGCTACGGACACTTCGTGGTGTTCGGATCGGCCGCTGCGGTTGGCGCGGGGCTGGCCGTGAACGTCGACCACGTGACGCACCACGCCGCGATCGGTCCGGTTGGCGCCGGCGCCGCGGTGGCGATTCCGGTATCCCTGTATGTCCTGTCACTCTGGTGGCTGCACTTCCGCCCGTCATCGGTGGCGTATGCGAGCCTCACCCCGATTGCCGCGGTGCTCGTCCTGATCACGCCGTTTACCGGTGTCCCGATTCCGCTCATCGGTCTTATCCTTTCGGCACTACTGATGACGAAGATGGCCATGAGCGCGGCCGCGCCCCGTAAGGCGTCGCGGCGTTCGGCGGCGATGTGAGTCGTGTTGCCCTGATCACCGGCGCCAGCCGCGGCATCGGCGCGGCCCCGGCCCGGCTTGCCGCAACCCGTGGTTACGCGGTGTGCGTCAACTACCGCAGCAACGCCGTGGCCGCCAGTGCCGTCGTCGACGACATCACGCGTGGCGGTGGACGGGCTGTCGCTGTTCAGGCCGACGTGGCGATCGAGGCGGACGTGGTGCGGCTGTTCGAGACGTGCGATCGCGAGCTCGGCCGGCTCACCGCGCTGGTGAACAATGCCGGCATCCTCGAAACGCAGATGCGCGTCGAGCACATGGACGCCGGCCGGCTGCAGCGGACGTTCGCCGCCAACGTCACCGGATCGTTCATCTGCGCGCGCGAAGCGATCACACGGATGTCCACGAAGCACGGCGGCCGCGGCGGCGCGATCGTGAACGTCTCATCCGGCGCGTCGCGGCTCGGCTCGCCGGGCGAGTACGTGGACTATGCAGCATCGAAGGGCGCGATCGATACGTTCACGATCGGCCTGGCACAGGAACTGGCGCAGGAAGGCATTCGCGTGAATGCGGTCAGGCCCGGCTTCATCTATACCGACATCCACGCCAGCGGCGGCGAGCCCAACCGCGTGGATCGCGTGAAGGCGTTTGTGCCGATGCGCCGCGGCGGCTCCGCGGACGAAGTGGCGCATGCGATCATGTGGCTGCTGTCAGACGAGGCGTCGTTTACGACCGGCGGATTCATCGACGTCACGGGTGGGAGGTAGCGCGATGTGGGACATCAACACGCCGTGGTTCGACGTGGCCATCGTGATGAGCATCTTTGCGTTCGGTAACATCCTGTTCGGCCACTTCGAGCGCCACCGGCCAACCTGGAAGCGCCTGCTGAAGGTCGTGCTCGTGACAGCGGTCATCGTGGCGCTGGCCAACACCGCCGGCCGCGTCTGGGCTTACGGCCTGCTCGCCCTCCCACTGATCGCTGCGGCGTATATCCACCTGGTATGGCTGCCGAAGCACGGCATCAACGGCTGGACTGCGGAGCCGTACGACAAGTACATGGAGCTGAGGCGCTCGCGCGGGCACGTGTAGTCCACAAAGGCATGAAGCGATGAAGCCCACATTCTTTGCTACGCCGGTCGCGTTCCGGACGTGGCTGAAGCAGCATCACAAGACCAAGGACGAGTTGATCGTCGGCTTCTATCGGAAGGATTCCGGCAAGTCGAGCATCACGTGGTCCGAAGCCGTGGATGAAGCGTTGTGTTTCGGCTGGATCGACGGCATCCGCAGAAAGCACAGCGACATTGCCTACTCGAACCGGTTCACGCCGCGTCGGCCGGGCAGCAACTGGAGCGCGATCAACATCAACAAGGTCGCCGAGTTGACGAAACTCGGGCGCATGCAGAAGGCCGGGCTCGACGCGTTCGCGAAGCGGACCGACAATAAGTCACGCATCTACACATACGAGCAGAAAGACGTCCTCCCGCTCGACAAGGTGCTGGAAAGAAAGTTCAAGGCGAATACGCTCGCGTGGACGTTTTTCCAGGCCCAGGCGCCGTACTACCGGAAGGTCATCACTCGCTGGCTCAATACGGGGAAAGCTGAAGCGACGCGGCTACGGCGCCTCGCGAAAGTGATGGAAGCCTTCGAACAGCACCGCCGATACTAACGGCGCTCGTTGTCAGAATATGCAACGCCGCTCCCGCTCGGGCGCGGCAGTTTCTGCGATTCACGAACCGCCCTTTTTCGAGTCTTCTAATGAATTCGCAAGATCGGCCGTGGCAGCCAGGTTGCTCCTGCCCTTGGCATGGCGGGATTCAAAGACTTCAGAGAGATCGTTGCCTGGCAACTGGCGCATCAGTTGAAAATTCGTGTCGACTTGTTTCTGGGCTCGCCAGACTTTCGGCGCAACTACAAGTTCTGCGATCAGCTGAGTGATGCGGCCAGCTCAGGGCCGCACAATATTGCTGAAGGACATGCGCGGTGCACGCACCAAGAGTTCGCGCAGTTCGTCAGGGTGGCCAAGGGCTCTGAGGCCGAGGTGTTGAATCACCTGATTGACGCGTGCGATGAGCGGCTGATCACACGCGATGAGCTCGAGATCAACGAGCAGCTGACGCACCGGGCCATGAAGGCGGCCGCCGGCTTGATCAAATATCTCGAGTCGACACCAGACCCGCTGCCGTGAGGTGCCCCTATTTCTCAAATAGCGTCAGGAACACCGTCGATCGCCTGTCTTTCTCTCCAGGCGGCCAAACGTCGATGGTGCGGACATGGGTGAAGCCGGCGGCCTTCATCTCGTCGATCACCACCGATGCCGGAACACCGTGCCCGCCGCGATTGGCCGGCACACCATCGGGCAGCCGCGATCCCTTGTTCGGCACGAAGTCGATGATCGCCAATCGGCCCCCCGGCTTCACCGACGCGAACAGGCTCTTGTTGAATGCGGCGGCCTCGGTGACGTGGTGATAGACGTTTCGCAGGAAGACCGCGTCGCAGCAGGCATCGGGCAGGTTCGTCGCCGCCGCGGCGCCTTCAATCACCGTGACGTTCGTCAGGCCCTCTTTCTTCGCATACTCCCGCGTCTGCCGCAGAGCGTGCTCGGTGATATCGGTGGCGAACACGCGTCCGGTGCCGATCCAGTGGCCCAGCACCACCGTCATCGCGCCGCCGCCCGATCCCACATCGGCGACGGTCATCCCTGGTTTCAGTTCGAGCACCTCCACCAGCTTCGGCGCGTCGAGTTCCGCCTGCTTGCGCTCCTGGGCGACCTGCTTCGCGTCCGGCTCCTGCGCGCCGAGGGTGGCGGATAAGCTGATGGCAACGACGGCGAGCCTGGTGAGGTGTCGAGTCATGACCATAAGACGTCTCCAGCAACGTGCGGTTTGCGTTTAGTGCAGCTTCTTCTGCAAGAATTCCTGGTAACCCTTGACGAGTTGTTGTCCCAGTTGATCCGTTACCATCAGGCTTGATTGCATCTGCATGACGCCTCGCCGAAAACCTGACAGGTCTTCGCGGTTGGCGCGGTTCGGATCGAACGCCGGCGACACCAACGCCGACGCCATGGCCACCAGGTCGACGGCCTTCCGCTGCTGGGTGTCGAACAGTTCCTGCATGCTGTAGAGCTCGGCGTAATCCTGGACCTCGTCGTAGTCCATGTGCGCGAGCGCGCCAGTGCGTTCAGCCGTGTGCCAGCCCGATGCACTCAACGTCGCAAGGTTGAAGTTGAGGGTGAGGGACGTGATGTCGGTCTTGCCTTTGCCAAGCAGGTCCTCGGCGAGGGTCAGCGCATTCTCCAATTCGGCCGCTGATTTCTTGATATTGGCTGGCATCCCTTCCAGCTCTTTGAGGTTGCTGTGCACCTCTCGCCGGATGGTGTCGCGCGCTTGCAGGACGAGTTCACGGTTGTTGTTCCACTCGACGAGCCCGTTGATGAATAGCGCGACCAACACACCGGCGGTGATCGTGATGAGCTGGAAGACGTAATCGACGAGCGTGTACTTCTTCGGGGCCGATGGCTGCTGTGGGGATTCGATCAGCTCGGTCATGGCGTTATTTCGCGTGCCACTCTCGCACGCGATGCGCCGCCTGTCCAGTAAGACACCGCGAATCCCGTCGCGGATCCAAGTAATCCCCACAGGCTGGGATTGGCCCAGCCGCGGCCATCGGTCGTGAAATACACCGCGAGCAGCGTGCCGATGCCGCCGACGATGCCGGCCATCGCCTCCCGCGCGCCGGCGCGCGGCACCAGCACCGCGCCCACCACCGGAACGAGCAGCGATGCGCCGAGCAGTGAATAGAAGATTCCCATCGCCGTGACGATCGTGGACAGTTGCACTGCGAGGATCATTCCGACCACGCCTCCGGCCACTGCCGCGATTCTCGCGACACGGAGCACCTGCTCGGGTGGCGCCGAGGGATTGATGAAACGCTGGTAGAGATCTCGCGAGGTGGACGTGGCGAGCATGAACAGGATCGCGTCGCAGGTACTGACCTCGGCGGAAAACACCGCCGACAACGCCAGCGCGCCGAACACGACCGGTAGCTCGTTCAGCATCACGGTGGGCAGCACCAGGTTGGGGCTGTCGATCGCCGGGTGATGGACGCGCGCCGCCATGCCGAGCAGGACCGGAAAGAACGAAAAGATCAGTTGCGCAACCGCGGCCGCACCGAGGCCGATCTTCACCGCGCGCGCGCTTTCCGCGCCGTAGGCCTTCTGCACGAGTCCCGGCGAGATCACGAACCCTGGCCCGAGCAGGATCAACAGCGTCCACCCCGACATCGCACCGGCTGAATACAGCGGATCCCAATACGTGGGCGGTACGCCCGCGGCGGTGATCGCCGCCGCGCCGCCGACCTTGGCGAGCACGAGCGGCAGCGCGACGACGAGGCCGCCCAGCAGCACGACGAGCTGCACCGCGTTGACCCACGCCGAGCTCAAGAGGCCGCCGGCCGCAAAGTACAGCGTCATCGCCACGCCGCCAACCACCACGCCTTGCCAGCGCGGCAGGCCGGCGACGACGTCCATCACCGCTGCGCCGGCGATCAGCTGCGCGGCGAGAATCCACAGCGTGCCGAACGCGGTCAGCGCCGCCACGACACCGCGGACACTGGGACTGTAGCGATCTTCGAGGTAGTCGCCGATCGTCAGGTGCCCTCGGTCCGTTGCGAGCTTCCATAACTTGGGACCGAGCCAGAAGGCAAGGATCAGCGTGCCCAGCCCGGCGGCGCCGTTCCACCACCACGCGCTGATGCCGTCGCGGTAGGCGAGCCCGGCCGCGCCCACGGTGGTGCCGGCGCCGATGTTCGCGGCGAGCACCGTGCCGCCAACCAGCGGCCACGTCAGCTTGCGGCCGGCGACGAAGAAGTCTGCGGGCCCGCGCACCCGGCGCCCGATCCAGACGCCGAACACCGTGATGCAAACGGTGTACACGAGCAGCAGGACCAGAGGGACGTTCACGCCCAAAAGCTTATCCGCAACGGCAGAGCCCTGGCCGCCGTAGCCCAGCCGTGAAGATATGGGCGAAGGTGGCATGAATCTGATAGCGACGCCCGTCATCCGCGGGTATCAACAAGCATGCTTGCTCCTGTTGTTCTGCTGTTGTGGATGACGGTCCCCACGCAAACGACGCCACCGGCGTCGCCTCCACCAAAGCCCTTCGACTGCTCGGCGCCCGAACATCGCCAGTTCGACTTCTGGATCGGCGAATGGGATGTGGTTCCTAATGCGGGTGCAACGGGTGCAACGGGTGCAACAGGTGCAGCTCTCAAACCGGCGAGCAACGTGATCGAGAAATCGCACAAGGGCTGCGTGATCGTCGAGAACTGGGACGACCGTACCGGCGGCACCGGGCAGAGCTTCAACATCTACGATCGCATGCGCAAGCAGTGGCACCAGACGTGGGTCGACACCACCGGCGGGCTGCATCAATACTGGGGCGAATTGAAGGACGGCAACATGGTGCTTGTGGGCAGCGTGCCGCTGCCGCCCGCGGCGCGATTCGGCGGCTATCGCACCATTCGTGTGACATTCTTTCCACTCGGACCCGACAAGGTCCGGCAATTCTCCGAAGCGCTGAGCCCGGATGGCACGTGGACCGTCAACTACGATCTGATCTACACGCGTCGCGCGAAAACGCCATGACCGTCACCGCCGAGAGCCCGCGCGATCACATCGACGTGGTGGTGTTTGCGTCGCCGCTGGTGCGCGTCGGCCGCTGGCGCTGCCCGGCCGCGCACCCGATCTTCGCCGACTCGGGTCCCACGCCGGAGGCGCTGTTCGTGTTTCCGCGCGAGAGCGTGTGGATCCGGCACGAGGGCCGTGAGCCGTTCGTGGCCGACGCCAACACGGTGACGTATTACAACAAGGGGCAGTCCTACACGCGACAGCAGCTGAGCGTGCGCGGCGATCAGTGCGAATGGTTCGCCGTGGCGCCTGAGGCGATTGCCGAAACGCTGTCGGCGCACGAGCCGGCGGCGATCGATCGGCCCGACCGGCCGTTCCAGTTCACCCACGGCCCCAGCGATTCGGTGAGTTATCTGCGCCAGCGGCTGGTGTTCGAGCACGTATCGCGCGAGCGCACGGCCGATCGGCTGTTCGTCGAGGAAGCGGTGGTGTCGATACTTGGTGACGTCATCCGGCTGGCCTACGAGCGGATCGGGCTGCAGGCGCCGCCGAAGCGTCGGCGGGACGTCGACCTCGTGGAAGCGGCGCGCGACGTGATTGCCCGCCGTTTCAAGGACAACCTGTCGTTGGGCGACGTGGCGAGGGACGTGGACTCATCCGTGTTCCATCTCGCCCGCGTGTTCAAGGCGCGCACCGGATTCTCGCTGCACGCCTACCGCAACCAGCTGCGGCTCCGCGAGGCGCTCGAGCGGTTGGCCGAGCCCGACGTCGATCTAATCGACATCGCGCTCGACCTCGGCTTCTCGAGCCACAGCCACTTCACGGACACGTTCCGACGGAGCTTTGGAAGAACTCCGTCGGCCGTCCGCGATTCGCTGTAAGCCTGTTTTTAACTTTTCATTTGTTATTGGTAACTGCCGAAGGCGCAGCCTTCGGCTCCGAGTCCCACCAGAACTGCTTCGGCAGCGGCCTGGCCTGCGGCCACACCATGTTGAGCGTCTCGCCCTCGTAAAGCTCGCCGTTTTTCATCACGTAGCGGTTCGAGTTCGTGTTCTTGATGTTCTCGAGCGGGTTGCGATCGAGGACGAGCAGGTCCGCCAGCTTGCCGGTTTCGAGCGAGCCCACGTCCTGCTGCAGGCCAATCGCCTCCGCGCTGTGCATGGTGATCACCTGCAGCGTTTCGTGCGGCGTCAGGCCGCCCGAGGCGAGGTTCCACGTTTCCCAGTGTGCACCAAGGCCCTGCAGCTGCCCATGGCTGCCCAGCCCGGCGCGCCCGCCGGCGCG